>JAZFYK010000236.1:0-7568 GCA_036443505.1 Gammaproteobacteria bacterium
GTTGCGGGTCTCGAGCATCGCGATCTGGCGATCGCCTTGCTCGATCAGGCCATTCAGGTCGGCGACCTGCTCGCGCGCGCTACTCCAGCGCTGCTCGAACTCGATGCGCGCGCTCTTTTCCTGATGGAATCGATCTCCGAGCCAGACTCCGGCGGCAGCGCCCAGCAACATCCCGACTGGACCTCCGGCAGCTGCCCCGATCACGGCGCCGCTACCCAGGCCGATATTTTCGAATTTGGTTGACTTGTCTGGCTCTGCGGCCCAACCGACGCTCGTGAGTGTGGTGGCGATGACTGCAATGATGGCGTGTCTCATGACTGTGCTCCTTGTGGTTCCTCGTGCAATGCGCACGTCACCATTGAAGCTCAGGCCACGGGCAGACCCGTGATGAATTCGGGCAAGAAGATCGCCCGAATATGACGAATTCTGACGGGCCTAGCCGCGCAGCGAAGGCAGTGCGACGAAAGTGCCACCATTGCGCTGGCATAGCACCCGCATGAGTACCGCAAAACGGGCCGCCGTCAGGAGTTCGCCGTTCGTCACTTCGTAGTAGACGGGGAAAGCCACGGCGTGAATCCGGACCCGCCGCTCGCCGTCCGGACCGGCTCTATTGCGCCGATCGACCTCTCTCACAACCGCATTGATGGATCCGGATGCGAAGTCGTCGCTATAGACGTACAGGCTGATTTTCTTGTTGGGATCGTAAAATGTATCGATCGCCTCGAGGATACCTTCCCTGGGACTCGAGTTGGAAAATGCGTTCCAGCTCCTCAGCGCATCGATAATCGCGTCGCGTCTTCCTTGCGTATCCGGGATCCACTCGTTCCGGTAGCTCTTGAACATGTACTCGCCCATGTCGTTGAACACCTGGATGCCCTTGACCTGCGGATAGACTTCCAGGGTTTCACGGAGCTGCTGCTGGACACGATTCCAGGCGTAACGCTGCATGCTGCCGGAGGTATCGATGATGAAAATGATGTACTCGCTATCGACCGGGATACCGCCGATCTTGTACTCGTCTGGGTCGGGCTTGTAGTCGTCAAATATACGCTGCATCTCTTCCGTCAGCCGCTGCTTCGCTTCGTCGAGGCGCCCTGCGAGCTCGGCCGAGATGTCCGCATCGTCCTCTGTCGCTAGAAATTCCGAGCGTATCCGCGTCAATTCCTCTTGCAGCGACGCAATCTGAGTCTGGTCCTCATCCACACGCTCTATGGTGGACAGCCGTTCACGCTGTACGACCTCGGTCTCACCGAGAATCTCGTGTAGCTCCAACTGATAGCGGGCGATCAGTCCTTCGAGCTCGACGTAGCTCTCCTCCAGCCGAATCGGCTCGAAGATCTTGGTCAAGACAAGCAGCAGGATAATGGCCCCGAACCCGCAACAGACCACGTCCAGGAACGACATGCTGCCTGTCTCGATTTCGCGTTTCCGACGTCTCATGGCCAATCCTCCGAAGGCGCCATCATTGATCCGCCCGTGCTGAGCGACAGATGCCAGTAGGCCGGCGCAGCCTGGGGATCGCCTTCCATGGCGTACAGAATGACATTAACGGGCGAGTTGAACGGCAGCTGTCGACGCGCACGATTGAAATGGCCCAGCCGCTCCCTGCCGTTGACGCCGGCACGGGCCGGTATAGTCTCGCCCATCGTCGGCAGGCCGTCTACGAGCAGATAAATATTGTCGGGCTTGGGATCCAGCGGCCTCATGGACGCGAACGCCGCATGCAGGCTAGTGGGCCCTTGCGGTACGGTGGCTCCTAACGCCTGCACGGCCTCGTCCAGCTGACTGCCGTCAGTGACCGTCTGCCACTGACCGTCGGTCCCGTCAATCAGCGACCATGCCTGGTCGTTGAAAGCGATGACCTGGAATTGCGTACCGGGCGTGAGCTGCGTCGTCAACCAGTCCACCGTGTCGACCACCTGCCGCCACTTCGGTGCCGTGAGCTGCTGGTCTATCGGCATATTTCTGCGGCGAAAAATATTCACGAGAGTCCGGTCCAGCATGCTGCCGGATGCATCCACGAGGATCACGACGTGTTCGCCGCCCATTCTCATACCCGTCAGGTACTGGCGGTTGCCGTCCCCGGTGAAACTGCGGATGCGGTTGCCGGCGTCCTCCGGCGTAATACTCGCTGCGGAAAGACGCTGCGTCTCATCCTCCAAAGCGTCTAGCTCCGAGCGCAATCGCTCGATGGCTTCTTCCTGAGCCGTCGTGTCCGCCGTCAAATCACTGAATTCCTCCGCCGTGAGAGAAATCTCCGTGACGATCTGTTCTCTCAGGCCCCGCAAGATCGCCCACTCCTGGATGAGCTCGGCTAGCTCCTGTTGGACTTGCACGAGATTCTTGCGGCCAACGAGCACCTGCAGTTCCATGCGGTCAACTTCGCTGGAGATTTCCTCCAGGACGACCTCACTACGCTCATCGATAGTCGCATTGATAATCATGAAGAGCAGGATCACGGCGCCGAGACCGCAGGTCATGGCGTCGAGGAACGACAGCGAGAACACGTTGAAGCTCTTACGTGCCATTGGCTTCCTCCATCGCGATCGCCTGTAGTTCCTCTCCCGGGGAGCCGATGCGGATCACGTCGGCGGGCTGGATCGCGAGATCACCAGAGACTCGTTTCTCATTGACGAATGTCCCGTATTGGCTCAGGTCCCTGAGCTTGAGCTCACCGTCGCTTCGCACGAGCTCGCAGTGCGAGCGGGACACCCCACTGTGCTCGCCGTTCAGCACAATCGTCCGGCGCCCAGCCTGACTCTCTCGACCGATCAAGAGCCCGTTACGGTCCACCGGAAAGGCGACGCCACGGTAGACGATATGAGTTGCCGGGCGTTCGTGCTTCTGCACGGTCTCGCGGATGGTATCCGCCGCCGTCGACTCTGCCACGGGTGCCAGCGGCGCGCTTTCTTCACGCCACGGCAGCCGCTTGACGAGTTTTACCTGCTCCGGATTCGCAGCGATGTTGTCAAGATTCTGGAGTGCGCCCAAGGCCGCTTCACCGACATTCAAGGGTAAAATATGTGCATCGTCCAGCCGCGAGAGTTCATTGATGACCCCGGGCAAGCCGAGCAGACGGTGCGACACTTGTACGACCAGGCTATCCCCTCTGCTCCTGCATTGTGCGATCAGTTGCACGAGCGCTCGATAGAATCCGGCGGCGACACCAAGCAATTGGTCGCGCTCCACCTCCACGCAGAGTTCTTTGTCGCCGTGAGGAAGCCTCAGCTCCGCACGGTCCTGCTCCTGCAGGCTCTCTAACCACATCGGCAAGCGGTCGTACACGAGCTGTTCGCTATCGGCGCCGTGAAACGGATCGAATCGTGTCGATAGAACGAAGATCTCCGCGACGCGCTTGGCCCACAGATCCATCAGCGAGGCGAGGCCGACGCCATCGATCGCCTGCTCGGTCTTTGCGGCGACGTCGGTAGCCTGCTCAAGCGTCGTCGCGGAAACTCGATGCAAACCGGCGTCCAGGTAGATCAACTGCCGGCCGGGGTAGGGCCTCGGGCTCGCCGCCACCGCCGTATTCACTAACGATCGCACGGGCATCTCGCACTCCTGGGCGAGTCCCAGCAACAGCCCAAGCTGCTCGCGGCTGTAGTGATCAGGTACGACTAACAGCGCATCCTTCGCCCGGCCACCGAACCGTTTCCACAAATCCTCAAGCTGTGCGAAAGCAAGCTGGGCGTTATTGTCAACACCTTCCAGGCCCGCACTCCCCGCTTCGAGACTCAGGTTCTCCCAGTAACGGTTACTGCTCTGGCGCGGTTTGAGGCGCGTTTGAGCATAAGCGTCATTGCCCGTCAGGACTTCACCGTCGGCGACCAGCGCGTAGCCGGGTTCCGTGGCAAGCACCCCTGACTCGTCGGCGACAACCAGGTTCGCATCGTTGATGTCGATAGCGAGCGTGCTCACGAGCCTCGCGCTAGTGCGCGCCTCCGCGCGACTGCATGTGACGGATGAGATTGTGATCGATGTAGGTCTGCGTATCGAACACGAGTCGTTCCTGCAGCGATTGCAGCTGGTGGACGAGGAACATCACCACGATGGAGATCAGCAACGCGATGAAAGTGGAATTAAACGCGGTGCCGAGATTCTGCGTCACGCCGGTGATATCGCCGTCGACGGCACGGTGCGCTTGGCCCAGCGCCTGACCGATCCCGCGGACGGTACCGATAAATCCGACGGATGGGATCGCCCACGCGATATAACGAATCATCGACAACTCGGACTCCAGCCTATCGCCTTCCGATTCGCTCAGAGTATTGGCGACGGAAGACACATCCTGGACGTTGCGCGTTGATCCGAAACGCTCCAGTGAAGACAGCAGGACACGCGGCAGCAGCATATCGCGCAGTCCGTCGGGTAGCGCCTGCAGCGTGCGCGCATACTCTCGCGTGTCTTCGGGGAGAATCCGGACACCGTCCTGAATGGGCACGAGCTCCTGTTGCAACAACTTCCGCTCGGCCAGAGACCTGGTCGTCTTGTAGCCCATGATGGCGAACGCCCACAGCATCAACACGAAGCATGACTCCTGTTCGAAGTCCTTGATCAAGACCCAGAAAGAACGATCGACCGTGAAATCTGCGTCTTCCTGAATTTGCAGCGCCTGCTCGTTCAGGACGGCAGTCGCCCTGGGCCTGACGACCGTCACGTAGACCGCGTGCACGACGATGACCGCGATGATCAGGGCGAACACCTGATAGAGAAACTCGGTTTGAAAGTTACGCTTCATGACTTATCAATATAGCCTCGTTGGATCACTAGATATTGACCGGGAATATCACTTCTTCGTCCGCATCGATTTCTTCACTCGGAATAAAGATCTCGTCGAGCGGACGCGTCTCCGGGGGTGCCGGCGGCGCCTCGGCCGGTGTCGCCTCAGCCTCGGGTACCTCGGCATCCTGCCCTACAGACGACAGCGACAGGGCCATCAGAGCCAGTAGCGCCAATAGCGTTCGTAGCACGTGCATCGTCATCTCTCCCGACAAAGACTTATGAAGTTTAGACCAATATGACCGCAGATCATTCCAGATTCCGGGCGATCCGAAAGCCGATATCCTCCCTGGTATCGCCACTGTAATTGCGGTAGGCGAGACGCAGGTCAGTGCTTCTCGCGCTCCGCCAGCTCGAGCCCCTGAGCACGTGGAAACGGCCCTGTTCCGGGCCCAGCGGGTCGACTGCGACGATCTCGGTCTCGGGGGAGCCGATCTCCCAGTAGTCGAGCACCCACTCTGCCACGTTACCGCCCAGGTCGTATACGCCCAACGCGTTCGGCGGAAAACTCCCCGGAGGCGCCGAGACACCGTAACCATCGTTGTAGGTCACGAGCGGTCTCGGCAGGAGTGTTGCCGCCGAGACATCCGCGAAGTTACCGGAGCGATCGGGCGGCGGCAATACGTTACCCCAGGGATACGTCATGGACTCCTCCTGACCGGCGAACCGAGCCGCCCAGGCCCACTCCGCTTCGGTCGGCAACCGATACCCATTGCGCAGGGGCCTCACAGGATCCCACACGCCATTGACTTGTTCATAGACGGGTTGGAACCCGTCACGGATGCTGAGCCAGTTCATGAACTCGGCGACGTCATCCCATGTGACGCGGACGACCGGCTGATCATCTTCGTTCAGAGAGACGCCGGAAAACGAGCCTGAATCGTGGTCTGCACGGAACGCTCGAAATTCTGCGTTACTGACCTCCCGAACACCGAGATAGAACGCCTCGCTGATGCTGACGGCACGTAAGACTTCGTTCGAGCGGCGCCCTTGCTCGCGGCGGGACGACCCCATCGTGAAGTCCCCCGAGGGAACCAGTGTCAGTACCTGTCCGAGGCTTGTCTGCACCTCCTTGGCGTAGCCCGAGCCCGTGGTTGTATCCAACTCCTCCAATGTCAGATCGAGTATCTGCGGGAAACCCGGTCTTGGCGTGACCTCCCTCGCCTGCTCGGCGAAGCCCGAGAGCCGAATCTCGATCTGATGACTGAGCGCGGACAGTGTCAGCTCGTTCGGCGTCACTCCCTGCTGCTCGCCATCGACCCAAATCTCGGCATCGGGCGGGTCGCTCCGAACTTCGACGATCCCCATTCGCGCGGTCATCGAGAGTGTGAGCGTGCTACTTCCGTCGGCCACGACGGAGATCTCCCGCCGGATAGAATCGTAGCCCGGTTTTGTTAACGTAAGCTCATGCTGACGCGCTGGCGCGAGGCGTAGCCTCACGGGCGTCAGTCCGCGATACTCGCCATTCACACTGACCGCGGCACCGGCCGGGTCGGTCGTCAACGTCACGAGGCCATCGGCCGCCGTCAGCTCGACCAGCGGCAGCATCTGCGGCTGGTCCGCGAGAACCGAGACGACATCCGCCCAGGCGTTATAGCCCCGCAGTCGAACCTCGACCAGTCGTTCACCCGCGCTAAGCTCCATAACAAGCGGCGTCGCTCCCGTGACGGCACCGTCCACGAGCACCTCAGCGCCTGGTGGCTCGCTGGTCACGGTAATCGGCGCCCAGTTCGGCGTTAGCTCGGCCGCAAGACGCTGGCGCTCGCCGCCACCGATGACGTCGAGCTCGCGAACTTCGGTCAGGAACCGCTCGGCGATAAACTCAATCTGGTGCCGCCCTGTCGTGATCTCGACATCGGTCAGCGGTGTGGTGCCAAGGCGGTCGCCGTCGACACGAATTACGGCGGCTACGTCCGGTTCGGTCGTCAACGTCACGAGGCCGGGAAGCCGGATCATTTCGACTTCGATAGTTTGATCCGGCGACAAGCCGACGTTGATCTCGGTATCGAGCGGATAGTAACCGACGAGCTCAGCCACGACCCGGTGAGATCCCGCACTCAGAAGCAGGCGATCCCCCATTCTGATTTTCAGCAGTGTGCCCGGCAGCCCGACCGTGTCGGGCGCGGGCACAACGACGAGTTCGACCGACTTCGCGGTGAATGCGAACCAGGCCAGTACGGCGAGTACGACGAACGCGCTGCCGACCGCCACGTGGCTACGGCTCGGTCTGACACGCAGCGTCGGGGACTTTTGCTCACCCAACGGCCGGAAGGCGACTGGCGCGATCTCAGCTTCATCGAGATCCGCCGCCTCTCGCGCCAGTTCTTCCAGATCGGGCGGCGCCGTGTCGCCGCCCGTAACGACGCCTGAGATTTCCAGATGCAGTCGTTCGCCGTCGAGCGAACAACCGAGTCTGGCAGTGTCCAGTGCAATCGTCTCGCCGTTCTTGATCCAGCGTGACCCCGCGACCGTCTCCCCCTCGATTCGCAGGTTCCGCGTGTCTCGAGCGGGCTGAATAAAGAAGTTGCCGTCGAGAAAGCCAATCTGCAGCGACCCCGTGACACCGTGAAGGCGAACCTCGCTATTCACGTCGCCACCGATCGTTACGGGCAAATCGTCCGCCGTGAAACGGCGCTCCTGGCCATCGGCAGACGTTGTCAGCACCCAGCGATCCACCGTCGTCATCCGATTGGCTCGACACAGCGTACGTCGACCGGAGCCAGCTCCCGTCCAGGCAGTACGGTGAAAGTCACGCGGACGTCGCGATACCCGTTGCGACTACCCACGAC
>JAZFYK010000237.1:0-2925 GCA_036443505.1 Gammaproteobacteria bacterium
GGCACGTCAAGAACGAAATCGGCGCCATCGCCAGACCCGATCAGATTCGGTTCACCGACGCGCTGCCGAAGACGCGATCGGGTAAGATCATGAGGCGGCTCCTTCGCGACGTCGCCGCCGGCAAGGAAGAGGTCGGCGACACTACGACGCTGGAGGATTACAGCGTCCTGGCGAAGTTGCGGGAAGCCGATGAAGGGTAGGACCGCCCGCAAGATCGGATCCTCCGTCGCGCCCTCGAGCAGCGAGTTATCTCACTGCTCGTCCGAACCATCCAAGAGTTGTGCCGCACCAAACAGCGGATCCGCCGATTGCAACAACTTGCCCATCAGGCGAGCCGGTAAATCCGCTCGATCGGCAATGAATTCTCGAACGATAGCCGCCGCCGCGGACGAATTGTGAGAATCCAGCGTTGCGCCGAGCCACCGTTGGGGAAAGAAGATGTCGCCGGTACGCTGGATCTCCTCCAACAATTCCAGGCTCGGGCGGAGATAGTGCAAGGATTCCTCCGTCCGCAAAGGATGGTGCAGATATCCGACACCCGCGAGCACCCAGGGCTCTCGCTCCCGATTGCGCGGATTCACCAAGCTGTCGAAGAAACCATCCCGGGTTTCACGATCGGCGGACAGTGCAGGCATAACAAATTCGAAGCGCGCCCTCAGGTCCGGATTTTCCAAGCGACTGAGTTGTTCCCTTAGAATGTCCGTAGCGTCGGCAGGATCACGAATGGCAAGACCGGCGGCAATCGACATCATGTCGTTTTTCGAGAGCGGGAGGCCGCGGACGTTCTCGTCGCCTCGCCATATCCGCTTCAACCTGGCAACTGCCGACTCGGTCAGAGCCACGTTCCGGTACGCGGCAAAGTAAGCGGAGCGCAACGTTTGCCGCAGAGTAGTCCCCGTCAAACGCCACAGCTGCTCTTCGAGCGCGGCCGCGCTCGCCAAGCGCGTATCCACGCTCAGGTAGCGCCAATAAGCGGAGGTGAGATAGCCGAGAATCCGCTGGGTGTTTAGTTCGTCGGTTTCCTGCTCCAGGGCTTCTCTTGCCAACTCAATAAACCGTCGCGGCGGCACATTCCCGGCAAGGAGTTCGTCCCAGAGCGATACCCAAGCCACGCCGCGCGTGAGCGGATCGTCAATCTGGGGAAGATGCCTCAACAGATAGTCTCTGGTCCGCTCGTCCAGCCGGAACATTCCGTAGCCCGCGCCCCGTCCGTTGGCCAGCACGTAATCGGGCACGGGAAGTCCCCGCGCCGCAGCGATGACTACCTTGTCGGCGTCCAGTTCGACGGGGATATAACGTGACTCGCCGCCGTGGTAGCCCAGCATTATTTCCAAATGCTGGCCCCACACCCTGCCCTGCCCCGTGGGATCGGTCTGCTGCAACCCGAGCGCCGCCACTTCATTATCCGCTACGTCTACACGCACCAGAACCGTGGGACGTCCGGCCTCTTGAACCCAAACGTCACTCCACGAGCGCAGGTCACGCTCCGTCCGGCGGCCGAGGATCTCAATCAACCCGGGCCAGGTTGCGTTGCCGAATTGATGCGTAGTCAGATACTCACGCAATCCTCCCCGGAACCGTTCCTCACCCATCAGAATCTCCAGATGTTTCATGACGATCGGAGCCTTTTGATAGATGATGGGCCCGTACAGTGTTCCCGCCTCCTGCAGGTTCTCCAGGGGCTGGCGTATCGGGTTGGCGCCTCGGGTGCGGTCGATTTCATAAGCCGCCGGATAATGGGCCAACAGGAACCGCAAGTCGTGATTCACATCCGGAAAGGACGGATTGACGATCTTGGCCGCCATGAAGTTGGCAAAGACTTCCTTCATCCAGACATCATCGAACCATTGCATGGTGACCAAGTCGCCGAACCACATATGGGCGGTTTCGTGTGCGATTACGCTTGCCCGACCGAGGAGTTCGTTCTGCGTGGCAGATTCATCCAACAGAATCCGCGACTGCCGGTACAGAATCGCCCCCGGATGTTCCATACCGCCGTATTGAAACGAGGGGATGAGCACGAAATCAAACTTGTCGAATGGGTAGCTAACGCCGGTGTAGTCCTCCATCCAACGCAGCGCCACTGCATGGAGATCGAATACCGCGTCGCGGTTGCGAGCCACCTTGGCGTCGTCCGTCTCACGGTGGTACATGTGGAAAGTGCGCCCGTCACGCTCTCCGGTCTCCACACGGAACTCCCCAGCGGCAAAGGAGAACAGATAGGTGCTGATCGGCTTAGTATCGGCGAACACCAGCGTGGCCCGGTCGCCCGATATCTCGTGGCTCGAGCGAGCGCCGTTGGACACGGCTCGCCAATGGGACGGCACGCTCAGCGTCAGACTGTAGCGAGCCTTGAGATCTGGCTGGTCGAAAACCGGGAAGGCGAAACGCGCTCGATCGGGGACGAACAAAGTGTACAGAAAGTTGTCGCTACGGTTGAGCGAGCCATCGCCTGTCAGGAATTCTATCTCCAGAGCATTGGGGCCTTCCCGCAAAGCATCGGATGGTACCACGACGTGGTCGTTCACCGTTTCGTAGACCACATCGCTTCCACGCACCTTCACGCTCAAGACGTTCTCCGCGGGGTCCTTGAAATCCAACACTAGCGGCTGGCGAGTGTCGAAGAGGGTAAAACTCACCACCTCCCAGCCCCGAATCCGCTCTTCCCGTGATCGTGGAATGTGAAAGGAGAGATTGTATCGCAGTTCGGAGATCGTGCGGGCTCTGTGAGTCGCCAGAGCCCAGGAAACCCCGGGAGATAGGTCGAGTTCGTCGACGCTATCGCACGAGATGGTCGCAACCACCCCGATTGCCAAGAGACAGAGGTTGTGTCGCATGAAGGAGTAACCGGGATGTTCTATGGAGATCGACCTTCCAATATCCGTTCGACTACTTCGACGACTTCTTCTGCGGTAAAAGGCTTTG
>JAZFYK010000238.1:0-2124 GCA_036443505.1 Gammaproteobacteria bacterium
GTTCACGGCCTGCGCGCGCTCACGGCGGTTCACCCGGTCGATGTGGTTCTCACCTCCGTCGGACTCCATCTGGTCGCCTGTCGCTTCGTAGGCCACGATGGTGTAGCCAAGTTCGATGGCACGTCGAATCAGATCGCCGAACGCCGGATCACGTGTGTATGTGCCGCTGCTGAGAACGGGATACCCACGCCTGTTCAATGCGGCCGCGTCCTCACCGACTCCCTCGAGGGCGAGATAGTCGAAACCCTGGACGCGAAGCGGCGCCAGCAGCCGGTTGGTAAACGCACGCTGCATCGAAGAACGGTGCTCTTCGTTCACCATCACCAGGCGGCGTCCGGCCGCCGCCTCGACGATTGCATCAACGGCGGGTCGGGGCTCGAAACCAAGTAGGGGATCCGGACCCTCGGGACGATTCGGCTTCGCACCGACGGCGCCGTAGGCCTCGTCGCCGGCCGCGGTTGCACGGGCGTGTTCGCCGACCTGGGCCAACCGCGTCGCGAGCACGTCGAGGTAGAGGTTGGTCAGGTTCGGATCGTCGCGCGCCTCCTGCTCTCGCTCAAGTAAGTCCAGCACGGACGAGAGATAACCCGCCTGGCGATCACCTTCGAACGCCTTGGTCGCAATCGCCAGTGGCCACGGCCGCTGCGGGGGGGCCGGCTTGTCGCCGGACTCGGTGTGTTCCCATGCGCCGGCGAAGGCGTCGCGGGCGCTCGGCTGAGTAGCCTGGGCGAGGCCGCTGGTTGCAACGATCAGTAAGAGGATCATCGGCGCGTGGACGGACTTCAGGGCGGTGTGCATCGCAGTTCTCCGGTTGGGGGCCAGGGGGGTCCTCACATCCCAACAGGATATACTAGATTTTTCATGTCATATTCTATTAGAAAATCGTGCTAAATTCTGAGTGGAATTCACTCCGAACCTCCGAGACAACATGCCATGCCCCAGAAACGCCCGAAATCAATGTTCATCGAGCGCCCCAGGCACTTCCGGGGCATGAACTCGAAGGTACGACAGGAGATCATCGGCTCCATCCGGATCATCGAGCCCTGCTCGGTCCGTGAGATTGCCGACCGCATCCACCGGAAGCCCGAGACCATCTACTACCACATCGACATCCTGATCGAGGCCGGCATGATCCACGAGGTCGCCAGACGTCCGGCCGGCAAGCGAGACGAGGCGTTGTACGAGGCGACCTGCGACCGCTTCCGCTTCCACCCCACGTGCCGCACGCCTGCGTTCCTGCGCGACATGCGTCGTACCTATTCGACGATGATCCGCACGACTGAGCAGCAGATCCTGGAGTCGGTCGGCGCCGACGGTGAAATACGGCAGGGGCGTGGCAAGAACATGCGCGTGCAGTTCTACGCCGCTTCTCTGACCAGGAAGGACCTTGATGAACTGAATCGGCGTCTTGACGCGGTGCGCGAGTTTCTGCTCGAGCGACGGACCGCGGATGCGGGAACGCCCCACCAGGTCATGCTCCTGATGTCGCCTTTGGATGGACGAGAGGCGTAGTCACCTGCTCGATGTGACTCCGCGGAGATACGAAACCGCCGACCTTACGTCCCTCATTCGACGATCAGCCGTCCAGAGCTGCCGGAAGTCCTCATGTCCCCGGAGCCACTCGTGACCCGGCCTCCTACAGAAACGCCGTAGGCGCCGAAGCGACTGCACATCATGCAGTACTGGACAGAGCCTTCTCGAGGTTCTCGAGCCCCATCCCCCAAGCCTGCTCGAGACCGTCCAGGCACCGCTCGTTGGGGAGACCCTCATGCGTCAATCGCACGATCGTCCCGGCGTCCCCGTCAATGAACTCAACGGTCACGACAGTCTCCACGCCCTCTGTTCCAGCTGCCGTGAGCCAGGTCATCTTGACCAGGCGGCCGGGATCGAGTTCGAGAAAACGGCCGTGGTGTGGGTGTCGTTCGCCCTCGAAATGCGACTCGAAAAAGTACGGGACGTTGACCTCGGGTTTCATTAAGACCGTCCCCGGCGCCGCGAACCATCGGTCGAACCACTCCGACGTCCAGGCCCGAAAAAGCACGTCCGCGGCGACGGCCATCTGCCGCTCGACCGTTGCGCGTAGCGGTCTAGTAGAGAGATCTGGTTGAAGGACAGCTGTAGTGC
>JAZFYK010000239.1:0-3117 GCA_036443505.1 Gammaproteobacteria bacterium
AATCCAGCAAGGACCCTTGACGCGCCTCATTCATGCGCTTGAGGTCTTTTTTATTCCGGTGCCGGGAAGCCTGGTACTTGGGCATCCGGTCCGGCAAGTCACGATAGACGCCACCCGGACGATAGTACGTCGCGTGCATTCGCGTGCCCGACACGGCTTCATAGCAATCCATGAGGTCTTCGCGTTCCCTGAAGCAATAAAGGAACATCGTCATGGCCCCGACGTCGAGTCCGTGCGCTCCGAGCCACATCAGGTGATTCAGAATTCGCGTAATTTCATCGAACATCACGCGGATGTATTGGGCGCGAACCGGCGGCGTGATGCCGAGTAGTTTCTCGATGGCGAGCACATAGCCGTGTTCGTTGCACATCATCGATACGTAATCCAGACGATCCATGTAACCGATGGTCTGATTGACCGGTTTGGACTCAGCGAGTTTCTCGGTGGCACGGTGCAGCAGGCCGATGTGTGGATCCGCCTTCTGAATGACCTCGCCGTCCATCTCCAAGACCAGGCGCAATACGCCGTGCGCGGCTGGATGCTGGGGACCGAAGTTCATCGTGAAGTTCTGGATCTCAGGCATCGCCGTGGTCCTTGAGATCGGGGTCGTAGCGGTTGTCGTCGCGGATCGTCTTCGGCACGAGAGTGCGCGGTTCGATACTCACGGGTTCGTAGACGACGCGGCCCTTACTGGGATCGTAGCGCATCTCGACGTTGCCGATCAGCGGGAAGTCTTTGCGGAACGGGTGACCGATAAAGCCGTAGTCCGTGAGAAGCCTACGCAGATCCGGATGACCGACGAAAACAATTCCGAACAGATCGAACGCCTCTCGCTCATACCAGTCCGCCGAGGACCAGATCGAGATAACGGAGTCGACCATCGGCCGGTCCTCGTCCGCGCAGAAGATCTTGAGCCGGACCCGATGATTATGCGTCACGGATAACAGGTGATAGACGACCGCGAACCGGCTCTCGGGGCGATACTCGGTGTCCGCGATCTTGTCCGTATCCGCACTCTGGCCCTGATGTACGCCGCGACTAAAGCCGGTGGTGGTTGCGGAGGCGGTATCCCATTCGGCGCGACCGTAGCTCAGGTAATCGACACCGCAAACGTCCATGAGCATCTCGAATCGAAACGCGTCGTCGTCGCGTAAGATTCGAGCGCAGTCCAGCAAGTCGCCAGCGGCAAGCCGGTAGCCTAACTCGCCATGGACGCTATCCAGCCGAGTCAGCCTGTCTCCGAGCTTCGATTCGATGGCCTCGGCCAACGCGGCATATTTCCGTGTGAGTTCTGTCACTCTATTACTCTACTCAAGCGCTCACACTCACGCGGGCCGCTCGCCCTCCAGACCATCGCGACGACGGCATCAGCGGGCGATCGTGTGCGTGCGGCGGATTTTCTGTTGCAGCTGGATGATTCCGTACAGCAAGGCTTCCGCCGTGGGCGGACAGCCGGGAACATACACATCGACGGGGACGATGCGATCGCAGCCCCGCACGACGGCGTAGGAATAGTGGTAGTAGCCGCCTCCGTTCGCGCAGGATCCCATGGAGATGACCCAACGCGGCTCGGCCATCTGGTCGTAGACTTTTCGCAGCGCGGGAGCCATCTTGTTGACCAGCGTGCCCGCGACAATCATGACGTCCGACTGCCTCGGGCTGCCCCGGAAGACGATGCCGAATCGATCCAGATCGTAACGCGCCGCGCCGGCGTGCATCATTTCTATGGCGCAACAGGCCAGGCCGAAGGTCACCGGCCATAAGGAACCCGTCCGCGCCCAGTTAATGAGCCCATCGAGCTTCGTCACGACAAAACCGCGATCCATCATATCGGGGAACTCGATGGGTGCCTCCTGGGTCAATCCCATTCCAGCGCCCCCTTCCGCCATTCGTAGACGAACCCGACGACGAGCACGGCGAGAAAGATTCCCATGGCAACGAGGCCGAACATCCCGACCTCATCGAGGGAGACGGCCCATGGGAAGAGAAAGGCGATCTCCAGATCAAAGATGATAAAGAGAATGGCGACGAGGTAGTAACGCACGTCGAAGCGCATCCGCGAGTCTTCGAATGCCTCGAACCCGCATTCGTAGGGCGAGGATTTGTCGGCGCTCTTCTGCCCTCTGCCCAACGCCAGCCCGATCGACAACAGGACGACCCCCAGGCCACCTGAGATAATGAGAAAGATCAGTACGGGCGCATAATTTGCGAGCATTTATCTACCGGACTCGACGTTCAGGTGTCGGCTGCTGGCGTTGGCATCGCAGTTGTAGTCCTGCCACGGATAGCCTGGGTCGAGAAAGAATACGTCCGACATCGTGACGGGCTCGGTCAGATAGACGGGATCCTCGAACGTGTACTCCACGCGCAGGCCGTTGCCGCCGTCGGTTAGCGTATAGCGCTCCACAACGTGCTTGTTAGCACTCGAGGGCAGACCTGTGCCGATACCCCAGACGGCAGGCGTGAAGAGCGCCGTGTCTACGACCAGGTCAGCGCCCTCGAACCAGCCGATGGAATGACCCAGGTGGGACGGCTCGACGCCGGGCGGGTGCTCGGTCATGCCGAGATGGACCGTCCGCTCGATTTCCAGGATCTCATAGCGGAATATGATCTCATCATCGTTCTCTCTGACGATCTGTTGAGTCGCCGCGACTACGTCGGGCAGCGTCTTAGCCTCGCAGCGGAAAAACGGATTCTCAGCCACATCGAATGCCTCCAGTTCACTCTGGCCGAGCGCGGTGACGGGTAGCCCGACGGCGGGTGTTTGGCCGCCCAGCGATATCGCAGGCGCGCCGGCATTACCGCCCATACCCATACCCATGCCCATTCCACCACCACCCATTCCTGCCTGCCGCCAGATGCCGCTGAAGTCCGCAGAGACGGCGGTGGAGTCGATCTCGCGGGCCGGCGGGCGCGCTATGGGCACGCCGCGTGAGTAGTTGGGTGCCGAGACCATGCGGCTCTCGTCCGGCAAGATGAAATAGTTGGAGAAAAAGAAATTCTTCGTGTGATTGATTTCCAGATTGCCCACGACCGTGACTTCATCACCGACGTTCAGCGTCTTCCGATCCCATCCCGTGCCGGTGAGGACCGATATCGAATTGAGTTCGAGCAACC
>JAZFYK010000240.1:0-4271 GCA_036443505.1 Gammaproteobacteria bacterium
TGCCGGGGGAGAGTGCCATCGTTAGTCTCGCGCCACGGCCGTGGGAATCGCGACGAGGCCGTCGCTCCCACAGCGTTCTGGCAGATTCCCCTCAAAGCTCGGTGCGAGCATTGTTCTCCCCGTTAATTCTTGTGGCCCGATTCTACCTAGATTCCCCTGGAATCTCCCTGAATCCCGCCAGAAAGCTCATGGCAGCTATTCCAGGTTCTGCACCTGCTCGCGCATCTGCTCGATCAGGACCTTCAGCTCCACAGCCGCGCGGGTCAGCTCCTCATCCTGGGACTTCGAGGACAACGTATTGGCTTCGCGGTTGAGCTCCTGCATCAGGAAGTCGAGTCGCCGGCCGATGGGCTCGGCTCGCGTTAAGACATCGCGGATCTCGCTGACGTGGCTGCCGAGCCGATCCAGCTCTTCGGCGATGTCCAGGCGTTGAGCGAGCAGAGCGAGCTCCTGCTCCAGCCGTCCGGGATCCGCCTCGATATCCAGGCGTTGCAGCCGTTCCATGAGCTTCGCCCGGTAGCGTTCCTGCACTTCCGGTAGCCGCGGTCCGATGCCGGCGACGATCTTGTCGATGGCTTCGCAACGCTCGAAAAGTAATTCTGCCAGGCGCTCGCCTTCACGCTGCCGCGAGGCACTCAAGGATTCGAGTGCGCGGGAGAACCCTTCCGCGGTCGGGTCCTCCAGCGCGGAGAGCGCCGTCGAGTCTTCTTTCAGTACCCCCGGCCAGCGCAGAATATCGCTGACTGTCAACTGTCTCGCGTCGGGGAACTTCCGTCGTACGTGTTTTTCATGTTCCTTCAGGCTATCAAGCACGTCGTCTTGAAACGAAGCGGCGGTAGACGTCGGCTTGGCGGCGGAAAGCTTCAGCGTGCAGTCCACCTTGCCGCGGCGCAGCGTTTCCCCGACCAGTGCCCGGCAACGCGGCTCCAACGCGCGCAGCTCATCCGGGAGGCGTAGGCTGATATCCAGATAACGATGGTTGACGCTGCGCACTTCCCAGACGAGCCGGTGAGGCTCAACCAGGATTTCCTCGCTCGCGAAACCTGTCATGCTGCTCGGCATTGTCTAAGTCCGTGATTGGGGTCCAGACACGATCAGAGGTTTAAGTCTAAGATATGCGGGAGAGTGGCACGAGTTTTAGAGTGTGAACGTCGAATCCGCACAAATCAGCCTGATGGGCGACCGCAAGGAAAACCAGGACCGAGTGGCGGTCGTCGCCGACGAGGCTTCTCTGTTACTGGCGGCAGTAGACGGGATGGGCGGTCATGCGCACGGCGGACGGGCAGCCGAAGTCACGCTCGAGGTGCTTGAAGAGGCCTTTTTCGAGGTCCCGCGTCCCGTCTTCGACCCGCAAGGATTCCTGACGCTCGCGTTAGCGCGAGCGCACGATGCGGTGGTCGAGCTCGGCGACGGGCTGGTGATGAGCGACAGGCCCCGCGCGACCTGCGCCGTCTGTCTCGTCCAGGAGTCCGGCGCCTACTGGGCGCACGTCGGCGACAGCCGCATCTATCAGATCCGAGGCGACGCGATCGTCGACCGTACCCGCGACCACAGTCACGTGGAACTGCTGCTACACCAGGGCCTGATCAGCGAACAGGAAATCATGGAGCACCCGTTGCGCAACTTCGTCGAATGTTGCCTCGGTGGAGATCCCGCTCTACCGAATATGAGCGTTACGGCCAAAAGAGAGCTCTTGCCTGGTGATTTCCTGCTGGCCTGTACCGACGGCTTGTGGTCCGGCGTCGAGGAGGGCGAGATCGGCAGGGTCATCTCCGACCAGTCTACGTCCGCGGAAGACGTGCTGCGCACGCTCGGAGAATCTGCAGTCGCGAAGAACACACCCAACAGTGACAATACAAGCGCCGCCGCGCTGCGGTGGGTAGGCGAATAGCCCGCGCCGGGCTCCGGCGGAGCCGATTGCGGCGATTTCCTGGCAGGCTGATACTATCGCTGAGCGGATAGCGTCAATAAGAATAGTTCGTCAGCCCAGAAGATCCAAAGAACCAGGAGTACTAGATGCGTCCCAGCGGCCGCAGCGCAGATCAGATGCGCACGATTCGCTTGACACCTGAGTTCACGCAGCATGCGGAAGGCTCTGTGCTCGTCGAATTCGGCGAGACCCGGGTGCTCACGACCGCGTCGGTGGAATCCAAAGTACCGCGTTTTCTGAAGGGGAAGTCCGAGGGCTGGATCACCGCGGAGTACGGCATGCTGCCGCGCTCGACCCACACACGAAATCCCCGTGAAGCCGCTCGCGGCAGGCAGAGTGGCCGGACAATGGAGATCCAGCGGCTGATCGGCCGCAGCCTGCGCGCCGTGATCGACCGCTCGGCTCTGGGCGAGCGCACCATCACCGTGGACTGTGACGTGCTGCAGGCGGACGGCGGCACGCGGACAGCCGCGATCACGGGTGGCTATGTCGCGCTCGCGCTGGCGACGCAGCAACTTCTCGAACGAGGAGACCTGACCCAGAGCCCGATTCACGGCCAGGTCGCGGCCGTCTCGGTAGGCCTCTACGACGGCACGGCCGTCCTCGACCTCGACTATGCCGAGGACGCCGAGGCCGAAACCGACATGAATATCGTCATGAACGAGGGCGGCGGTTTGATCGAGATCCAGGGCACAGCCGAGGGTCACGCGTTTCTGCGTGAAGAGCTCGACCAATTGCTGGACCTGGCGGCCCGCGGCATCGAAGAACTGCTGCGAGCCCAAAGAGCGGTGCTCGAGGGGTGACCTCCGTACCCAGCCGGTGGGTGCTGGCCAGCGGCAATAGCGGGAAGTTACGCGAGATCCAGGCACTCCTCACCGACTCCGGAATCGAGCTCGTCGCCCAGGGCGAACTCGATGTTCGCTCGCCGGAGGAGACGGGCGCGACGTTCGTCGAGAACGCCTTACTCAAGGCCCGCCATGCCGCGCTCGAAACAGGGCTTCCCGCGATCGCGGACGATTCCGGACTGGCCGTGGATGCCCTGGCGGGCGCCCCGGGAATTCACTCGGCACGCTTTGCCGGGCCAGGGGCCGACACCGAGGCCAATATGGTCAAGCTGCTCGACAGCCTGGCCGAGACGCCCGACGATCAGCGGGGCGCACGTTATCACTGCGTGATCGTGGCCCTGCTGAGCGCGGACGACCCTGCGCCCTTGATCAGCTATGCAGACTGGCCGGGAGTCATCGCTCGACAGCCCGCGGGCGAGGGCGGGTTCGGCTACGACCCGATCTTCTATGACCCCGAGCTCGGTGCGACCGCCGCGCAACTCTCCGCCGAGGTCAAGAACCGGGTCAGTCATCGCGGCCGCGCTTTGGCGATATTGAGCGTGGCGCTGAAAGAACGCCTGACCGAAGCGTCGCCGCCGGATAGATAAATGGTGGTTTTATGCACAACTGGCGAGCGCAGCCCCGAGAACAAGATCGTTACGCGTGACTGCTGAATCCCATCATCACTACTGAGTCGCAACTCTCTGATTAATAATATATTCCAGGTTATGGTCGTTTTTTGGCCAATCTAAGAAAATCTTCGCCGTGCCGCGACCCCAAGGTCCGATCGCGCACTTTCTCCACAGACTTATCCACAGTTACTGTGGATAAGACTCCTTTTCCGAGTCCGTTCCTGACCTTAGGCCTGGGACCGAGACCGGATTCTCGGTGCCGGACCCCGGTCGTCTTGTGTTTCGGCGGTCCGGACAGTATGCTCACGCGCCCTTTTGATCGGGCGTAGAAGCCATGAAACCGGACATTCACCCAGAATACGGCGAGCTCAAAGTGACCTGCGGCTGCGGGAATGAGTTCACGACCCGATCGACGTTGTCCGGCGATCTCCACGTCGAGGTCTGCTCCAACTGCCACCCGTTCTATACGGGCAAGCAAAAAATGGTGGACACGGGCGGGCGCGTGGATAAATTCCGTAAACGCTACGGGCGCGGCTCGAGCGCCTAGGCTCACGCCGTCACGATTGGCGCCGACCACGGCGCTGCCAGCCCCCTTCGGGCGAGTCTCGCTGCTATAATGGGGATCTTTGTGCCTTGATGGGCCCGTGACCCGCCGCATTGCGGCAGACCGGCCTTGGGCCGTCCCCCACCACCTCGGGCGGTAACAAAAAACTACGAGGAACCACGGCCAGCGGATGACCGACAAGCACTACACTCTAACCGACCCGGAGTCCGGAGCGGAACTGAAGCTGCGGCGCTACGACCCCACGCTCGGCCCGAGCGTCCTGGATGTGACCTCTCTGTACGGCGAGCGGGGGGTCTTTACCTACGATCCCGGCTACGCCG
>JAZFYK010000241.1:0-2260 GCA_036443505.1 Gammaproteobacteria bacterium
ATTCGGCGGCGGAAAGAGCTGGGCTCGTAATCGGCGATGTCATCGTCAGTATCGACTCGGAGGCGATCGAGGACGCCGGGGCTCTGCGCAATGCCATCGGGCTTCTTCGACCGGGTGACAAGGTGTCGGTCGGTTTTATTCGCGAGGGAAGAGAACAGACAATCGTCGCCGTTCTCGGTGAAATCGACGCGCCGCTAGACGCTCAGCAGCGCCTCGCGGATGTCGACGCAATCTTTGAAGGCGCCGAGTTCGTGACGAATCAGGAGGCGCGCACGGACTTTAACGGCGTGGCGGGCCTGCTCGTCCTACAAGTTCAGTCGGGAAGCCCTGCAGCGCTACGGGGACTTCGTGGCGGTGACATCATCACCCACATCAATCGCCAACGGGTCAGGAACGTCACCGAGGCGATCGCTCTCATCGAATCCGCACGCTCGATTATTCTGCAGGTTCAGCGTGGGAGTCGCGGCGTTCTCATCTTGATGCGCTAGCAGGCGGCTAGTACGGCGGCGGCGCTCCCGCGCCGCGAGGGTATACTGTGCGGCCCGCTAGACGTAAGTCATTTCATGGTCTCGAAGCCTCCATCACGAACCGTATGCATCCTGGGTGGTACCGGCTTCGTCGGTCGGGAGATCGCCGGCCAGCTCGTGCGGAGCGGCTACTCGATCCGCATCCCGACCCGTAGGCGCGAGCGCGCCCGTGAACTGCTGGTCCTCCCCGGCGTCGAGATCGTCGCCGCCGATGTACACGATGAGGCGGTCCTACTCCGGCTCCTGGCAGGCGCCGATGCCGTGATCAATTTAGTGGGAATACTGAATGAGAAGGGCCACGACGGCAGCGGCTTCCGTAAAGCGCATGTCGAACTCGTGGAGAAAGTGGTCCGAGCCTGCCAGGAGAACCGCGTGCCGCACTTACTCCAGATGAGTGCGTTGAAGGCGAATGCCGAGAGCGGACCCAGCCATTATCTACGCAGTAGAGGCGCCGGTGAGCGCGCGCTGAAGAACCTTGCCGGTGACGAGTTACGCTATACCATATTTCAGCCCTCGGTCATCTTCGGCCCGGACGACTCATTCATCAATCGCTTCGCCGGCCTGCTTCGGGTCTTCCCAATTCTGCCGCTCGCCAGACCCAAAGCGCGGTTCGCACCGGTCTTCGTGGCAGATGTCGCGAACGCGTTCTGTGCTGCGCTGGAGAGCCACGGCGCCTATGATCGCACCTTCCAACTGTACGGCCCGGACGAGTACTCGCTTCAGGAAATCGTGGTCGAGATCGCGCGTATTTTGAACCTCAAGCGGCTGATCGTCGGTCTGCCGGACAGCCTGTCCCACATTCAGGCATGGTTCTTCGACTACGTAATCCCCGGGAAGATTTTTACGTTGGACAACTATCGTTCGATGGCCGTTGCCAGTGTCGGCACGGAGAACGGACTAGCCGCGCTCGGCATCACGGCGACTTCGATGCGTGTCGTCGTACCCGGCTATCTCGATAACGGAGACCACGGAAGGCTGCTATCGGAGTCCCGACGAAATGGCGGCCGTTGACAGCGCCTCCAAGCGCGTCTCGCGAGCCTCTGGCTGAAGATCCTCAAGCAGCTGCATCTCGGTGTATAACGCTTCCAATCCGTGAGTGCGTAGATACTCCCGAAAATTCGGTAACCAACGACTGTAAGTTACGACCGACGCGAGCTGAGCGTTGTTCAGCGGCCGTGAAAACCACGCATCGTAATCGCTGGCGCCGCCCCAATCGACCTTGAGCGTCGCGTACTCAGAACTCAGGGTCTGGAAAGCCTCTTGTTTGGCCGCGCGCATTCTTTCCGGCGTAATGGGGCGCCCGTAGAGCTCCCGCAGGCGCGTCTGTTGTCTACGGATTAGCCCGTAAAAATCATCGCGGCGTTGCAGTCTAAGTCGATAGGCTTCGATGACTTGGAGATCACCCTCCCGCAGCAACCACTGTTGCGTACCATACTCCTCGACAGCCGTCGCGAAGGCTTCGTTGAGTTCAGTGTCCCCTTTAAAATAGAAGAGCTGGTGGGCTAGTTCGTGAAACAATACGCCCGCGATATAGTACTCGTCGCCCTTGAGCATCGTATTGAGAATGGGATCGGAGAAATAGCCGAGGGTGGAATAGGCGCTCACACCCGCGACATAGTTATCCAAACCGTCAGCACTCAGGCTCGCGGCGTAGCGTTCCGCATCCCGTTGATAAAAGTAGCCCCGATACGTTACGCAGCCAGCGATAGGAAAACACCACCGACGCGGCTCGA
>JAZFYK010000242.1:0-2902 GCA_036443505.1 Gammaproteobacteria bacterium
GGTGCCGACCCACTGCGATCAGCCTTGGACCAGATATCTCGCCATCGGCGAGCTTCCGACGAAGTTCGAGGATATTCGGGTATGCGTCGCTCGCAGACATAATGGTAGTGACGCCGCGCCCCAAGAGCGATTTCAGAACATCTGCAAGCCCTGTCTCTATATACTCGTCAATAGCCTCGTCGGTATTCCCGTTTAATAGATGCCAATGGGTATTTATCAATCCCGGCATCACAGTCATGCCTTTGGCATCGATCCGAGTACCTTGGCCCTCTGCATCACCCTCAGAAACTGACGCGATCAGCCCACCTATAACGACGACAGATCCCCGCTCGATGATTGCTCCCGCGCCATCGATTACATGGGCGTTAGTTATTACCAGATCCTGGGCGACTCCCAGATTCCAGAGAACTAAGCAGCTGATTAGAGCGATGAGTCTTGTCATTAGTCGTCCCCTGAAATATGTAGCGGCCTGCATATTAACTGTTAACGAACGGCTGCTTTCGGCCAAAAGCAGACATCAGGCCGACCCCTGGCGCGTACATTCTGAACGTCCGCTTTCGAGGACGAAGCGGAAGTCTGATTCAGCCCCGTTAAACCCTTCGTTAACGGGTAAGAACGGCCAGCTGGTTCAACCCCGGTTTAGTAGGGATAAAACGACTGGCGACCGTCGTCTGCTCCCATCGGACTGTTGACGAGCGCAACCGGCTGACGAAGTAATCGGCATAGCGCGGCTACTCCGCTAATCGATTGTATTTCCGCAACACATCCTGTAAGCGGTCGTGCGGAAGGCCGTAGACGGTGTTGCCGTTGATCCCGGTTACTGTTTCCCCGGCAACGAGGGCGTTGACGATGGCTTCTTCCACCCCCTGCACAGTGGCCTGGATCAGCGGATTCATGCTCCTGTTGGGCAGCATCTCGACCTCCACCACGTCCCTGCCAACGCCTGCACCTTCATTGGCCGTAGAGAACGCGATAAAGATATCCCCGGAGCCGTTGGTCCCGAGCCCCCCCACCGTGGCAATGCCTAGCGGAACACGCCGCGCCAGGCGTTTCAGTTGGTTCGCCATCAGGGGCGCATCTGTCGCCACGACCACGATGATCGAACCCTCTCCCTGCGTACCCCGCGTAGGCGTCAGGTCGGGAATCTCGCGCCCGACCAGGACGCCGGCGATGGTTAACGTGTTCCTGCCGCCGTGGTTGGCCTGAACCAGAACCCCGACGGTATAGCCCCCTGCATTTTCGCTTACTTTTCGAGAGGCCGTCCCGATGCCGCATTTAAAGCCATGGCAGATCATGCCCGTGCCGCCTCCGACGCCCCCTTCCGCCACCGGGCCCGACGACGTTCCGTTCAACGCTGCAAAGGCGTGTTCTTTCTTGACGTGAAACCCATTGATGTCATTTAAGAACCCGTCATATGTCTCGGCCACCACCGGAAGCGCCCAGGCGATACCTGCGTTAATCGGCTCCGTGATCAGCCATTCGACGACAGCGTCCCGCACGACGCCGACGCTATGGGTGTTGGTGATCATAACCGGACCATCCAACATGCCCGATTCCTCCACCCAGGTGGTACCGGTCATCTCTCCATTGCCGTTGAGCGAATACCAGCCCGCAAAAACCGGGTCGTAGCGTTTGCCCCTCGGCAGAATCGCTGTCACCCCTGTTCGGACAGGCCCCTGCCCGACCACGAGCGCCCCGTCCCCAGCAATCAGCGTCGTATGGCCGACTTCGACCCCTTGCACGTCGGTGATGGCATTGAACGGCCCCGGCGTCCCTGCAAAAGGAACGCCCAGATCGCGCGCTCGAGGTTTATCCTGCGCCATGGTCCAGGACGGGAGCAGCGTGAAGCCGAGTACCAGGAGCAGAACGCCTTCCAGAAGAAACGTGAACTTTTCCTTCATAGTGAACCTCCGCTTAGTGTGATTCGGCTTGATTAAAGAGGGGTGTTACCGGATGACGGCTCGCTGAGGTCGATGTTTTTCATTCTTATCCCGGAATCGGCTGCCGCGAAGAGCTAATTCTAACCGAATGGCGAACGACCGCAGTGGGTCGATTCGAGACCTTGGCTTCAACTTGGAAATCTAGCATACGAGCGGCCGCTATTGAGACCAAAGCTACCGTTAACCGATGTTAACGAACGTCTGCTTTCGGCCATAAGCAGACATTCGCTCGATCCCAATACGTACATTCTCAACGTCTGCTTTCGGGAAAGCAGACATTCGCGGAGTATTTAACCATTCTCTCCTCCGCTTCTCCTCTGTCTAAGCAGGAAGTAGAGCGCCGCCAAAGTACCCGTAGTGAATAATATATACCTAAGAACTCTCGTCGGTAGCCCCACGCGAGACATCTCGACTCCTGCCTCTACTATTGCGTTACCAAACATCGCGACAGTTCCGGCCGCAGCTGTGAAGCGAGCGATCAGCACAAACGTAGCAAGCCCGTAGAGTATCGCTGCTAGGTAGCTCAAGTTCTTAGTGAGACGATTACCGGCGAAAAATCCGGCGATGACCACAGCAAACGTGACGGAGATCCAGTACTGAAATTGCGTATCCATCAGCGTGGCGGCCGCGAAATATAGCTCGGTCAGTTCGGCAAGAGAGTATTGATCCATGCGAGCGGTACTCCGTAGTTCCGATTAGCTATTTTGCCCCTGCTGAACGTCCGCTATCGGCCAGAAGCAGACATTCGAGTCGTCTCAACTCTATGAGTGGGTCTCCGATCCTGCAGTTCGACTCTCCCATGCGTTCAGGGGACAGCCAATAACGGCGGCGTAGTCGCGGGTGGTTGGCGGCGTTGGCTCGCTTGCTCGTACGCGTAGGCGAGCCGAAGGAGCAGCCCCTCGCTGAACTCTCGACCGAGAAACTCAAGCCCCACTGGCAGGCCGTCAGCGGTAAAGCCTGCC
>JAZFYK010000243.1:0-2455 GCA_036443505.1 Gammaproteobacteria bacterium
TCTCCTTCGCGCGCTGCTCCGAGAAACGAGCGCTGACATCTACTGCCTCGTACGCCCCGAGGAAGATATCGACGTGCGAGCTCGTATCCGCGACAACCTGGAGAGCTATGCGATTTGGGACCCGACATTCGCTTCCCGCCTGCACGTGATCGCCGGGGATTTGCTGCTGCCTGCTCTGGGGCTCGACTCAGAGCAATTCGACGCTCTCGGTTGCGACATCGACGAGATCTATCATTGTGCCGCCGCGGTCAACTGGGTGTTGCCTTATGCGGGCCTGCGGGACGCCAATGTACTGGGCACCCTCGAGCTTCTGCGGCTCGCCTGCCGGTTCAAGCCGAAACCATTCCATTTTGTCTCGACGCTGGCCACTTGTTACTCATCCTCTCGACACGACGAGGTGACCGAACAGGATGACATGTTGTCGCATCTGCATGGAATCCACCTCGGATACGCGCAGAGCAAGTGTGTGGCCGAGACCCTTGTGCGCCGCGCGGCTGAGCGTGGATTGCCGGCGACGATTCATCGTCCAACGTTGATTTCGGGCGACGGCAAGACCGGTACGTCCAACCAGGATGATCTACTGTCGACGATGATCAGAGGGTGCATCCAAATGGGTTCGGCACCGGATCTGGACTGGGTCCTCGATTGTTGTCCGGTGGACTACGCTGCTGATGCCATCGTTGGCCTGACTCGTTTGCGATCCGCTTCGCTGCGCGCTTTCCACCTGGTGAATCCGACGACACGCCACTGGCGCGAAGTTGTTCTCTGGATGAATCTATTCGGCTACCCGATCAAGCTAGACCCATTCCGCGACTGGCTCGCTCGGTTGAAGTCCGAATCGGCGACGCCCGATCATCCCCTTCATAGGCTCAGAAGCTTCTTTCTGACCCGGTATGCCAGCGCCGACAATCTGACTTTGCCGGAATTGTATGAGGACAGCAGACGAAGCCGTGTCGGACACCACCGTACACAAGAGACGCTTTCCACGTTGTCGGTTCGATGTCCGGCCCTGGACGTCCGGCTTCTCGATCGATATTTTCAGTCGTTCATCGAGCGGCGCATCCTTCCGACCGTTGCCGGCCCGATTCGCGGACCCGCACCGAACGGGCTCACTCACGGGTTTTTCGAGCAGGTTCTCCGTCGATACTACGACGACGATACGATCCGGATTCAGGAGGTGTCAAATCTCCAGGGGTCCTGGCAGAACAGCATCACGACCGAATTGACGTCCTGGCGATATGGTACCGCGGCGGGTCTTTCGCAACATCGAGTGATCGTAGACAGCGCCGCGGTGAGTGTACCGAGGTCGCTGGAGTTATTCGTCAAGGTGAAAGCGAAGGATCGAGACGTGATGGATGTTGCCGAGAGCGTGTCCGCCGTGTGTTCTGAAGAGGTCGGTCGCGCTTTCGCGAAACACAAGCACCGCATTGGCATAGCCGGCTGTCACATCCGAGAGGGTGCGATCTATGGTCAACAGGACGACCGCTTTCGAAAGCACGTGCCGGCCGTTTTCGCGACGGTTCGGAATGACGAACGGCATGAATGGATTCTGGTACTCGAGAGACTGACCGACATGGTGCTGATGGATTCGGCCGCGAACGCCGGCGATTGGCACCGTCAACATGTCGAAGCGGCGTTGCGGGGCATCGCGGAAATTCATTCAATCTGGTACGGACGCGAGGACGAGCTGGCGGCGCAAAGTTGGCTCGGGCCGACGCTGTCAGCCGCGACCATGGCGGAGATGACCGACTTGTGGAAGTCCCTCGCCGACTACTCGTTGCGCTATTTCACACCATGGCTCGGTCGCGACATTTGCCCTCTGTTGCAGGATCTGATCACCGACGTTGGTCGATGGTGGCAGCCGCTCGAGCAGATCCCTCGAACACTGATTCACAATGACTTCAATCCGCGGAACATCGCCTTCAGAAGCGACAAGGGCACACTTCGGCTGTGCACTTACGACTGGGAGCTTGCCACCCTGGGCGTACCGCAGCACGATTTGGCCGAGTTGCTCTGTTTCGTCCTGCCACCGGAGTGCTCGCGGGATCTGGTGATTCACTATCTCGACGTGCATCGCCAGGCCCTGGAGACGGCGACAGGCCAATCCATCGACCCCGTGTCGTGGCAACTCGGTTTCCAACTCTCTCTGCGCGATCTCATCGTGAACCGGTTTCCGATGTACTGCCTGATGCATACATTTCACCGCCAGCCGTTCTTGGAAAGAGTGATCAAAACCTGGCGAACGCTCTATGGGATGCTGCTGCCCGGGGCGTGACGAAGAGTGTGACCGACAGAAGAACACTTTCATGCTTGCGTGCAGTTCGAGAAAGAACTGCATAAGATCGCCTTCCAGGATGCCATAGGAGCGGATCCTCGATTCGTAACGGAGGGCGATGTGCGCGACCAGCATGGCGAGGAACTCAAGTCCTGAGACGAGTTGATGGTCGCGACCGAG
>JAZFYK010000244.1:0-7960 GCA_036443505.1 Gammaproteobacteria bacterium
CATCAGCGCCTGGGGTTAGAAGAATCGGACTGACGGAATTGCCGTCGACATCAGGAGCGAACGCGTCGTGCAAGCAGTCGCTGGTCGCCGCCGCGAACGGCGTGCACGGCGGTGGCGCCGATGACGATTGCTCCTCCGGCCACGGCCAGTGCGGCGGGTGATTCCGCGAGAAAGAGCCATACCCAGACCGGAGAGAACACCGGTTCGACGAGGAGCAACAACGAGACCTCGAGCGCGCGGACCTGACGGATGCCGTTGGTAATAAACGCATACGCCAGTGCTATCTGAAAAATCCCGAGATAGGCGACGATGAGCCAGTTTCCGACGTTCGCATTCTCTACGGGAAAAGAAAACAGCGCAGCGAATAAAGACGCAACGAGACAGCCGGCCACGACGGCCGCCGTCGGCTCATCGTCGTGGTGCTTTGCGCGAACTGCAATCCAGCGGAGTCCCAGTAGCGTCAACGCCCATGTCAATCCGGAAACCAGCGCGAGCAGATCCCCGAGTTTCGGATCCGATGCATAAGTCGTCGCTTCGCGAGTCGACGCGAATATCAAGCCGAGCCCGATCAACAACGCCACCATAAAGCTCAAGTCCCGTCGCCGTATGTGCTCGCCGAGCAACAGCGGACCGAGGAGCAGGATGTAGAGCGGCGCAGTATCCTGGAGGAAGATGGCGTTGGCGGCAGTCGTATATTTAGTCGCCAACGTGAACAACGTGAAAGTCGCCGCATAAGGTATGGCGACGACGAAAGAGCGCCAGCTCCAGCCGCGTCGCGCGGACGGCAGGAAGATCAGCAACACGACCGCTGCGGCCAGACTGCGGAAGCACGACAGTTGCCAGCCGGTCAGCGTCGACGTCTTGATCGCGACGCCACCCGTCGAGAACAGTAGCGCACCGAGCATGATATAGAGCCTAGCCCGCATATTGCGTCAGGGTGAGCCTTGGGAAAAAACCTCTGGAGCCCCTTCTTAACACAGGGCTTTTTACAAGCTCAATAGCCTGCCGGAAGCGTTACTCGGTAGAAACGTCGCGGAACTCGCGACAGACGCCGCGTTACTCGCGACAGGTGCCGCGTTATTCGCGACAGACGCCGCGTTACTCGCGACAGGTGACTTGCAGCGGAGCCCGTATCGCGAGATAAGGAGCGACGGAGCGCGAGGCGCCCGCGTGACCTGCACCGGAAGACGCCGTGGCTTGTGTAAAGTGGAAGACACCCGCGACAACCAGATCGGTTGTCGCTTCTATCCTGGTCCCCCAGGCACGGCGGCCCTCACAGAGGCCATAAGCATACTGAAGGTCATCCTCGTGGGGTGAGTATCGGCCTACGATGGGCTCGTCGCAGTCGTCCGCTTCGTGGATTTCCGACCAGCCTCCCAGCGGTCCGGTCTGATGGTACTCATACCGGTCACGCTGCAAACACGTTTCCGCGAGGTCTGCTCGTTCCGGTATCGCGAAAGTCACTCGATAACGCGTTTCCCCGCTGATCCTGCCGTCGCCACGGCTACGTCGATCAACCGTGACAGAAGCTCTCGCTCTGAGCGAGAGCTTGTAGCTTCCCGACGCAGCTTGTCTCAGACCAGTGACGGCACCGTCAAGCCCAAGCGCCGCTCGACATCCCAGGACATAGCCGGCCTCTAAGAGCGTTCGACAGTGCTCATAATCCGGCGCCGATTGGCAGAGTAGAACTCCTGGCTCGAGTTGGCTGCAGCCTGGAGCAACGGTTTGAACTTCAGGCAGCGCTATAGCTGTCACGGCTTCCTGGCGATCGGGCGTAAAAATCGTGCTCCGCGCAGCCCATCCCCAGTTCAGCATGTTTAAAGCGCTCTCCTCGCGGCCACAGGCAATCGAGGCGAAGCCATCACACTGATCGCGTTCGCAGACATATCGATTATCCAGGTGAACTGTCGGCTCTCGCCCACCGATGTCCCGATCGATCTCCCAGACGCTCGCGTATTCATAGCCTTGGACCACGCACCACGCGGTCGCGATGCGCTCGCCGCACTCCCGGCCCGAGGCCTTACAGTAGTCGAGCCGGTAGCCTTGGAAACTCGGATTGACAAATGTTCGACGTTCCGCCCGAGCTTCCGGGGCGATGCTGCCGGCGAGCAAGGTCAGGACGGCTAGATGCAGCGGCAGTGCGCGATTCATGTGCAGGTATCGGTGGCCTATCGACCCCTAACCCTAGCCAAGAAGCGCTACTGTTGGGCGAACCACCGTCACATTCTGAACTGCCTACAGCCAGGCCGAGATCAATGGTCATTGCTCTTCTGGTGCGGCTTTGTTAGAAACCGCAGTGGAAAAGAATAATGCTAGAGTCTGCTGTGTCCCTCAAAGTCGTCAGTATTTCGGCCATCGTCATCGGCGTCCTGATGGAGATTTTTCTAATCGGCGCGGAGTTCAGTATCGGCATAGGCTCCGAGTTCAGCCTCGGAACAGGCATTGCCGCGGTCGGCATTATCGTTTTCGTCTACGACTTCTACCAGCGACACCAGGGCCCGAAGTCTTGATGGTTGGAGTTGCCCGACAAGCGGTAGCCATCGTCCTGGCCGCGCACCTCGCCGGCTGCGAGCAGGCGGCCGAGTCGCCGTCCTCCTCGGCCGAGGACACACGCACGGCCGAGTATATCGGTGGGCAGCAGTGCGCAGCGTGCCACCTCGATGAAGCGGATGCCTGGCTCGGCTCTCATCACGACCTGGCGATGCAGGTGGCCGACTCGGGCGCGGTCCTCGGAGACTTCGCCGACGTCGAGTTCAACTATAACGGCGTCAGGACCGAATTTTTTCGACGAGGCGTCGAGTATTGGGTGCGGACGGACGGACCGGATGGCGAACTGACCGAGTACCAGATCACCCATGCGTTCGGCGTAGAACCTCTCCAACAGTATCTCGTGGAGTTGACTGTCGGCCAGGTTCAGGCCCTGAGTATCGCTTGGGATTCGCGACCGACCGCGGCCGGCGGCCAGCGCTGGTTCCATCTCTACCCTGACGACACGGTCGACCACGTGGACCCGCTGCACTGGACTGGCACATTTCAGAACTGGAACGGTACCTGCGCCGAGTGTCATTCAACCAATCTGCGGAAGAATTACGCCTTGGCAACCGACAGCTACCGCACGACTTTCTCGAGCATCGATGTCGATTGTGAGGCCTGCCACGGCCCGGGCTCCCTGCACATTGCAGCGCCCGAGCAAGCGCCGCTGCATCTCGCCCACGACGCCGAGGCCCGCTGGCTCTTCGTCGATGACACGGGGATCGCGCAACGCACACCAACGCTAACGTCACGCCAGGAGCTCGAGACCTGTGCGCAATGCCACTCACGCCGCAGTCAATTCACCGACGATCTGGCGCCGGGAGACGCCTTTCTTGACGGGTTCCGCCCGTCGCTGCTCGACGAGAATCTCTATCATGCAGACGGTCAAATTCAGGATGAGGTCTATGTCTATGGCTCATTCCTGCAGAGCAGGATGCACGCCGCCGGCGTTAGCTGCAGTGATTGCCACGACCCGCACAGCACCGGACTGCGATTCGAAGGCAACGCCCTGTGTGGCCAGTGCCATCTCGCGAGCACCTATGACGTCACCGAACACCACCGCCATGAGCGCAACACGTCCGGCTCGTTCTGCGTCGACTGCCACATGCCGGCGAAGACCTATATGGTGGTCGACCCGCGACGCGATCACAGCTTCCGCGTGCCCCGTCCAGACCTGTCGGCGAGTCTCGATACGCCGAATGCCTGTAACGGCTGCCACGAGGACGAGAACACGGAGTGGGCAACAGCAGCCGTCGCAGGCTGGTTCCCGGAGGGCCGCAGCCAAACCTTCCACTACGGACAGGCGCTGCACGCCGGCCGTGCCTGGACGGCCGACCGCGCCGAGCTGCTGCGCGAGATCGTGCTCGACTCGGCGACGCCCGCCATCGTTCGAGCCACCGCCGTCAGCCTCCTCGCGAGGCAAATCGACGACCTCGCACTGGACGCCATCGACCAGGTCCTGCGTGGCGATGACGTGCTGATCCAGCTGGCCGCGCTGGACGCGCTGGAGAGTGTGCCGCCGGCTTCGCGGATTCAGGCCGCCCAACGGTTCCTGACCCACTCGCTGCAGGCGCTGCGCATGGCCGCCGCCCGCGTGCTCCTGCCTGCTCGGGCGGAGCTCAGTGAACGCCGTGCCGCCGACCTGGACGCCGCACTCGCTGAATACCGCGAGGCGCAATTGTTCAACGGAGATCGCGCCGAGGGACTGTTCAACTGGGCCATCATGCTCGTCCAACTCGGGCGCGAGGACGAGGCGGAAGTGCTATTCCTGGACGCGATCGAGCGCGCACCGGTCTTCACTGCAGCTTACGTCAACCTGGCCGACCTCTATCGGCGCTCCGGCAGGGAAGAGGAAGCTCAGGCGCTGCTCGAACAGGCGATCGCGAACAACCCGCTGGAGCCCAGCGCGCCCTTCGCGCTCGGCCTGTCGCTCGTGCGCTCCGATGCCCCCGACGATGCGTTCGCCGAGCTCGAGCGCGCGGCGGCGCTTGCGCCTGATGCTCCTTACTATCAGTACGTCATCGGTATCGCATTGAACTCCAGCGGGGAGCGAGAACGCGCGATCGAGACGCTTATCGACGTACACGCTCGTTTCCCGGGGCACCGGGATACGCTGATTGCGCTGGCGACGATTCACCGGGACGGCGGCGAGATCGATCAAGCGGCAATCTACGCGCGCCGGCTGTTGGCGTTCTCGCCGGCCGACAGCGTCGCACGTAGCCTCCTGGACGAGCTCGCCTCCATGGCGCCGTAGCTGGTCTACACGCCGAGGTTCTCGTCCAGCCAGTCGCGGAATAGCCGGGCCCAGCGTTGGGCTGCGACATCGACCTCCGCCCAGCTTGCTTCTGCCGCCGTCAATGAGGTCGATGCACCATCTTCTGTTTCTCCGGCGCGAGCCAGCACACGGTTCGTCTGAGAATCGCGAAATTCCATGAGGAAGGTCAACTGACCTTTGGTGACCAGCTCCCGCAGCCGGCCCGTCGTCTCATAGGTTCCGATCGCGCCTGTGATCTTTAGATCGATGATCTGCGCCAGCACGGTAAGTACATCCGGACCGGGCTCCTCGACGATCTCATAGTCATCACCGAGTTCGGTAAGAAACGCATCTCTGAATATCTGCCGCATGCGGTCCAGGTCTTCATCACTCGGCGCCGGGACATTGTCCGGGTAATAGATTTCCAGAGGCTGGGCCAGAAGCTTGGTGTAGACACTGAAATCGGCGTCGGGGCTGATATAGGCCTGCTCAACCCGAGCGCCCTCCGGCCGATAGAATGGCTCGACGATCGTCGTCGTGCTGCAGGCGGTCAACAGTATAACCGCGGGCCCGAGCACGAACTTCCGTGCCCGTCTAATAGGGAAATTTCTGATATTCAATGCGCTTCACCTCGCGAGATTCACAGCGTGGATTCAGTCCAGTTCCAGAAGTGCGTCCCGACGCTGGAGCAGCGCCCGGATGCGGCGCCCATCCAGAACATCCTCGAGCGCCTCCGTCAGCCCGTGTTCATCCATGGATCCCAGCATCTCCTTCCATGTGGCGCCAATCGTTAGCGGAGTAGCTCGCAGATGTGGCGGGCGGCCACGTCCGGTCGAGAGGGCATCATCATGCCCGACGAGAATGAGTTGGAAGTTGTCGGTGCTGTAGCGAATGCGGTCGGGCGTTCGACTCTCGTTGTAGATCAGGCTATCGAAGATATACATGGCCTGGAACTGATCTCGCAGCGGACACCAGGCACCGCCACCGATGCCTTGTGCGCTGCGCTCGGTCTCGGTCATGACTCGGTTGGGCGCAAACTGGACCGATCCGGATTCATCGTCTACGTCCCGGGCCACCGTCACGGGCACCATGTCCAGACCGATCAGTCGATCGATGCGGTACGCGGCGACCTCCGGGAGGAACCCGCGCCGCGCCGCCGGAGCAAAGACTGCCGCCAGCTCCAGGTCCCCACTCCTGAGCGTGAGATGTACCTGGTTGCTGGCGGGGTCCGCCGCCTGGCTCACAATCTCGGCATTCAAGAGCACTGTCTCGAGCTCTCCGGCGGTCAAGCCTGCCGGCCTGAGCCCGACACGTCGTGGCTGCGGCGTCGCGCCCACCACGTCGTCGCTATCTTCGTAGGTCACCGAGACGTCGCCAGCCTCCAGGATCAGCGCGGCAGCACGGCCGCCGTAGAAGCTGTTGAGCATGCCGTTGTCGATCCTGAACACCGTCTCGTCCATGCGACTCAGCACCTGCGCATTCGGTGTCGGCGTGTGACCGATGACAACACGACCCACGTCGAGGCTGGCCAACGCCGAGCGCAGGCGATCTCGCTCGATCAGTTCGCTGCAGCCGACCGTACCGCGGTACCAGAGTGGGCTCTCCGGTTCGAAAACCAGGCCACGATTCAACTCTACTAGTTGGGCCGCCGTTTCTTCGAGCCCATCCGGCCACTGAGCCGCGCCGAGTTCCACGCGTTCAGCGAACTCCATGATCCTGGTGGGGTGGTCGTAGAAATCGTCTGTCGGATGCAGCACATCGTTGTCGATCAACTCGCCTAAGGCGTCGACGTAGTCGCGCACCTGCTGCCCCAGCTGCGTATTCAGCCCTTCGCCGCCGAGTTCGGCTGCCACGCCGGAGAGGCCGCCGTGCACGAAAGCCGTATTGTCGATAGTTAGTAGAAGCGGCTGCTCAAGCAGCCAGGCGCCGTAGACCCCGTCGGCAGCGAACGCGGCGCGCTGGGCGAAGAAGCCTAACGGGAAACGCTTGTCGAAATCGGCTCTGACGGCGGTCTCTTCCACGGACTCGGCGGATTCACTGACGAAACGATCGTATGCCGCTTGCCGAACCGGCAGCGGCTCTTCATCAGCGAACGCTGCGTATTCGGCCGCCGAGACATAGCGCAGGTCACCGGTCAGAACCATGAGTTCGTGATTGCCGAGGGCGAGATGGACCCGACCGCCCATCGCCGCCGCTTCGGTTTGCAGGCGCATGATGAGGTCCATCGCCTGACGGGAATCCGGCCCGCGATCGAGTACGTCGCCGACGATAACGAGATGCGTCGTGTCGCCGGCCCAGCGGAGTTCGTCATCGATCACGTCGCTCTGCCGCAGGATGCGAACAAACGCGTCGTAAGCGCCGTGGATATCGGCAACTGCGACGACTCTGTCTGCGCCCGAGAATCGCCAATCCGCAGCGGGCCACGCGTCATCGCCGCAGAGTAGCGCGGCGACAAAGGCGCCCAATAGGAGTGAATTCCCTCGGATCGAGCTCAATGGCGTACCCTCGGTGATTCGAGTGACAATGTTAAACTACTTTAGGTAATCGAGCAGACCGTAGGCGCGGCAGGGAGTATTCGTGGACGCTAGCACTATGACGCCCGGCCGATTGGCGGTACGACTCGTCGTTTACTTCGCCTGCACAATCGGCCTGTTCCTGAGCCTGCTGTTCTACGCGCCCTGGGCTGAGGATATCTTGCCTGTCGGTGGCACCGAGATCGATGTCCCCGGCACGGCCGAGGAGATCTTCGAAAGCATTGAGAACCCGCAGGTTGAAGACTCGCAGGTGAGCGGGGACGAGCTGTGGAGCGATCGATTCGAAGCTGCCCTGGCGCTGATGATTGGCCTGGCCGGCACGATCATCCTGATGATTCCGATTACCTGGGTGTACATGGCCACGAAGTTCGCGCAAGGCTACCGCAGAACATTCGTCGCGGCGTTGATCATGCTGCCGATCTGCGCCACGAGTATCGTGCTGTTGATCCAGGACAGCCTCGCACTCGCGTTCGGGCTGGCCGCCCTGGTAGCGGCCGTCCGCTTCAGAGTCGACCTCACCGACGCGCTGGACGGCATCCACATTTCCGCGGCGATCTGTGTGGGCCTCGCATCAGGCGTCGGCTACCTGGGCGTGGGTTTCGTGATGACGATCTTTTTCTGCTTCGCCTCGGTGATTATC
>JAZFYK010000245.1:0-3364 GCA_036443505.1 Gammaproteobacteria bacterium
CCGATGTAACACTCCAACGACATGATGATCTCTTCGCGTATCGAGTCGATCGGCGGATTGGTAACCTGAGCGAATAGTTGTTTAAAGTAGTCATACAGCATTCGCGGCTGGTCGCTCAGGCAGGCCAGCGCCGAATCATTGCCCATGGACCCGACGGGATCGCGAAGTTGTTTGATCAACGGATGCAGCATGAACTGCATCGTTTCAGCCGTATAACCGAACGCCCGCATGCGCGGTAGAAGCGTGGACTCATCCGACGGTGACGCGGTCGTGTCGGCAACGATCTCCTTCAGCGTGACTCGCTGCGACTGCAGCCATTCCCGGAACGGAAGGCGATCGCAGAATTCGTTCTTGAGTTCCTCATCCGGAATCAAGCGGCCCTGATCGAAGTCGATCAGGAACATTCGGCCGGGCTCGAGCCGTCCCTTGTACTTGACCATCGCCGGGTCCAGCGGGAGGACGCCGACTTCGCTCGCCATGATGACTCGGTCGTCGTGCGTCAGATAGTAGCGGCTGGGCCGTAACCCGTTGCGATCCAGCACCGCGCCGATGTACTTCCCATCGGTAAATGGAATAGAAGCGGGACCGTCCCAGGGCTCCATGACACAGGATAGATACTCGTAGAATGCCCGCTTGTTCTTCGGCATCAGATCGTCTTTCTGCCAAGCCTCCGGAATCATCATCATGATCGACTCCTGAAGCGTACGGCCGTTCATCAACAGGAACTCCAGGACATTGTCGAAAGCGCCTGAATCCGAGACGTCCGGCTCTATGACCGGGAAGACATCTTTGAGGGAAGCACCGAACAGCTCGCTTGCCGCGACGCCCTCTCTCGCGCTCATCCAATTGACGTTGCCGCGCAATGTGTTGATCTCGCCGTTGTGACACATGAAACGATTCGGCTGGGCGCGGTCCCAGCTTGGAAAGGTATTCGTCGAGAACCGCGAGTGAACCATAGCCAGGTGGGAGGCGTAGTCCGGATCCTTAAGATCCGGGAAGAAGGTCATGAGCTGACCGGGCGTCAACATGCCCTTGTAGATCAGGACTTTCGTCGAGAGGCTGCAGATGTAGAACGTCTTCGCCTGTTCCATAGTCGAATCGTTCCGGAGCTCGTGGCTCGCGCGCTTTCGGATCAGGTACAGCTTTCTCTCGAACGCATCACCGGCGAGTTCGGCCCCCGCCGCAATGAATAACTGTTCGATTTGCGGCGCTGCCTGTCGTGCGGTGGGGCCCAGATCGGCCTCATCCGGATCCGTGGGGACTAAACGCCAGCCGACTAGCTGCTGACCCTCGGCCGCACAGATTCTGCTGATCGCTGCTTTGCAACGGTCACGCTCTGCGACATCGGTGGGGAGAAAGACAACTCCGGCGGCGAACTTACCGGGTGCCGGAAGCTCGGTGCCGAACTCATCCTTCGCGATCCTCGTCAGGAAATCGTGCGGTAGTGCCGTCAGGATCCCCGCGCCATCACCGGAATTCGCCTCGGCGCCACGCGCGCCACGATGATCCATCCGGCAGAGCAGATGGTCGGCGTCGCGAATGATCTGATGGCTCGACTGGCCCTTGATGTGAGCGATAAACCCCACGCCACAGCTGTCACGCTCCAGGGCGGGGTCGTATAGACCACGCGCCGCGGGCATTCTCAGGCCGGTTCGAAGCTTCATAGCGTTAGTCGCTCAATACTTAGGGTCATGGTATCCCCTGGGCGGAGCCGCCGCTCCGCACGCATCAATATCGTCCTTGCAGGGCTGGTAGGCGGCGCGGCGCCTCACTCTCAGGCAGGCCGCCTACATCTGCGGGCGGCGAGATAGCCACTCTTCTGGGCTCAGTCGGCCATCGCCAGAACCTTTTATAATAAGAAGCTGGCCGGGGCTGCGTCAAATCTTAGTTGCGGCTCAGCACCAGGCGAGACTATATAAATCAACGGCTTACTGGTCTTCGATCGCGATAGTCAACGGTACCTGGCCGCGCTGGATCACCACGAGAGGGTTTCTGAGACTGGCTTCCAAGACCAGCTCGCCGTGGAATTCGTAGCTCAGCGAGTTGTCCGGCCCCTCCGTAAACGCCATGAGCCGGGTAGCCGAGGAGACGAGCTGGCTGAATACCTCAAACTCGAGCGTCTCGCTGCCCTGGCCCGGCAGCGTGAAAGGGGTGGCGTATTCTCCGATCAGCCGCCCTTCGCCACTCAGGCGAATGTCGAACTCCAGGCGAACGACGGGAATTTCCTCCGGATTGGGATTCATTAGCTCGACGCGCAGCGAAAACAGCTGTCCTTCTGGACCGGTTTCGAGAACGCTCAGATCAAGCAGGTCTACCTGCAGCGTCGCTAACCGCAGTGGCACCGACGAGCAAGCCTGGATCGAGATGGCAACGGCTAGGGCCAGTGTGATCGTGCCGAGTACTCCCGAACTTCCGGCCCCGTCGCTAGTGAATCTGCTCATCTATCATCCTCCATCGTTCAGTCGCCATCCCAGGATGACAGCGAGCGTTCCCAGCCAGCCCCGATGATTTGCCAGTCGCCTCCTTCGCGGACGAGCTCAAGTTCGACGTCGTAGAGCCGGCCGTCGAGACCACCCAGCAGAGAAGCACCCTCGCGTTGCCCGAGCAGACCCGCGAGCAGCGACACCTCGGCGGCGTCCGTACCATTGAGCACGATGAACTCGATCCGCGTGACGACTTCCAGCGACTGGTGAGTCAGGAAATAGCCGCGAATGATGTCAATCATTCGATCGCGATCGTTACCTCGTACGTCGATGTAGCTATCCGACAGGAGCCGCCGAAAGTGACCGGTCTCGCGTTCTTCTGCCGCGATCTCGGTTCTCTCGATGAGTTCGCGCAATTCGGAGTTTGGATCTTCCGAGCCACAGGCGATCAATATCGTAAGTAGAGAACAAACCAGTGGCCAACCACGGGACATTCAGAAATTCCTCACTTCGACTTCCAACCTATTCCGGACTCAGATATCTCGTACGCTCTCTCTCGAGATACCGCGCTTGGTCTTCGAGTTCCCTCACTCGGTGTCTTGCCGCGCCTTCGAGCGCGGCGAACGGTATGCGAACGACCATGAATAGAACCGCGAGGGTGACGCCCACGGACAGCCAGTCAAGAATCCTGTGCGCGCCTATCCAGGTCTGCGGGTAAGACCCCCAGGACGCCAGCCCTTCGTGACCGAGTTGCTGTCCAATCCAGGTCACGCCAACGGTGGCAAGCGGCATCGGGGGCCAGTCACTGGTCTGCAACCAGATCAACCCTTGCCAGCCGACAAAGCCCACGAAACTAACGAGGGCAGCGAAAAACGCACCGCCGGCACAAAGCCTCCACAGCCCCCACATGAATCGCTGTCTGCGAACTGCCAGAGACGCGA
>JAZFYK010000246.1:0-4138 GCA_036443505.1 Gammaproteobacteria bacterium
TCCTTATAGACGGCGCAGGCCTCGGCAACGAAGCTCTGATCGCCGGTCAGTGCGGCGCGCGCCGCCGCCTGGGAGACGCTGGAAGCGTTGGTCGTACTCTGGCCCTGAATCGTCGTCATGGCCTGGATGAGTTCAGCCGGGCCCGCCGCGTAACCAAGTCGCCATCCGGTCATCGCATAGCACTTGGAGGCGCCGTTCACTGTCAACACGCGGTCGCGATGATCCGGGCAGGCTGTGAGCAGGCTGCAGAAAGGCTTGTCGCCCCAGTGGATGTGCTCGTAGATATCATCCGTGATGACGAAAACTCGCGGGTGCTCGTGCAGGACCGCGCCAAGCGCCAACCAAGCCGCGCGCGGGTAGGCGGCCCCCGTCGGATTGCATGGGCTATTAATAATGAGCGCTCGAGTCTGCCTGGTGATGGCCGCTTGCAGTTGTTCGGGCGACATCTGAAAACCCTGATCGGGGGTCGTACGAACGATAACGGCTTCGGCGTTGGTGAGCCGCACCATGTCGGGAAAGAGACCCAGTAGGGCGCCGGGATGATGACTTCGTCACCGGCTTCCAGCAGTGCCTGGCAGGCGTTGTAACAGGATTGCTTCGCTCCGCTCGAAACCAGGATCTCGTCCAATTGAAAGTCGAGGTCGTTGTCCCGCCTGAATTTCTCCTGGATAGCCGTTTTCAGCGACGGCACCCCGTCAACGGCCGTGTACTTGGTGTCGCCGCCCCGGATCGCCTCGCAGCCGGCCTCCTGGATGTGCTCGGGGGTCGGAAAGTCAGGTTCACCGGCACTGAGGACGATGATATCCTTGCCGTCCTCGCGGAGTTTTCCGGCCAGCGCCGTAATCGACATGGTGGGAGAGGGGCGAATTCGCTGAATTCGCTGGGCCAAACGGAGACTCATCTGCTGCGACCTTCGTGAATGCTGGTTGGTTGGCGGCCTATCTTAAAGCGCCGCCAGCCAACGTCCAAACATCAGTTTCTGCCCAGATGCCCGATCGCCACTTCGAACTTCACGCAGATTTTCAGCCGTCCGGTGACCAGCCCCAGGCTATCCGTCGGCTCGTGGACGGCCTGGGAGACGGCCTGGCGAAACAGACGCTGCTCGGTGTCACGGGTTCGGGGAAGACCTATACGATGGCCAACATCGTGTCCGAACTGCAACGGGCAACGCTGATCCTGGCCCATAACAAGACGCTCGCGGCTCAACTCTACGGGGAAATGCGCGAATTCTTCCCGAAGAACTCGGTAGAGTATTTCGTTTCCTACTACGACTACTACCAGCCAGAGGCATACGTGCCGTCCTCGGATACCTACATTGAAAAAGACGCTTCCATCAATCGCCACATCGAGCAGATGCGACTTTCCGCGACCAAGGCGCTCCTGGAGCGACCCGACACGATTATTGTCGCCACGGTGTCCGCGATCTATGGCCTCGGTGACCCGCAGGCCTATCTGGGAATGGTGCTACACCTCGTGCGCGGCGAGACCATCGATCAACGTGAGATCTTAAGGCGCCTCGCCGAACTTCAATACACGCGCAATCCTATGGACCTTGCCCAGGGCACGTACCGGGTCCGGGGCGATGTCATCGATATCTTTCCTGCCGAATCTGAACGCGAGGCAGTCCGCGTCGAGCTGAATGACGAGGTGATCGAGGCCATCAGCCATTTCGACCCGCTGACTGGAGAGGTAACACGCAAGGTGCCGCGCGCAACCATCTATCCGAAGACGCATTACGTCACGCCCCGCGAAATCCTGACGGCAGCCGTGGATCAGATTCGCGAGGATCTCGGCATCCGGCTCAAGGAGCTCCGTGCCGCGGATAAGCTTGTCGAAGCGCAGCGTTTGGAGCAGCGCACGCGCTTTGACATGGAAATGATCATCGAGGTCGGCTATTGCGCCGGAATCGAGAACTACTCCCGATACCTGTCAGGTCGTCAACCCGGCGAGCCACCGCCGACACTGTTCGATTACTTGCCGGAGAACGCGCTGCTGTTCGTAGACGAGAGTCATGCAACCACGCCGCAGCTGGGTGGCATGTATCGAGGCGATCGGTCTCGCAAAGAGACGCTGGTCGAGTACGGTTTTCGCCTGCCGTCGGCGCTCGATAATCGGCCCCTGCGTTTCGATGAGTACGAACGGCTGGCGCCGCAGACGATTTTTGTTTCGGCAACACCGGGCCCCTATGAGCACGAGCACTCGGATCAAATGGTGGAGCAATTGGTGCGCCCGACGGGATTGGTGGACCCCGAGATCGAGGTCCGGCCTGCCGATATACAAGTCGACGACGCGCTATCGGAGATCAACGCTCGCGCCGCCATGGACGAGCGGGTACTGATTACTACGCTCACCAAACGCATGGCGGAAGATCTGACCGAATATCTCCAGGAACACGGCGTCCGCGTACGATACCTGCACTCGGATATCGATACCGTCGAGCGCACGGAAATCATCCGCGACCTGCGCCTCGGCGAGTTCGATGTGCTCGTCGGGATCAATCTGCTGCGCGAAGGCCTCGACATGCCGGAAGTATCACTCGTCGCCATATTCGATGCCGATAAAGAAGGCTTTCTGAGGTCCGAAGGTGCTCTGATTCAAACCGTCGGTCGCGCCGCGAGAAATATCCGTGGCAAAGCGATTCTGTATGCCAATCGAGTCACCGGGTCGATGGAACGTGCGATCGATGAAACGAACCGCCGGCGCCAGAAGCAACTCGCCTATAACAAAGAACATGGCATCGAACCCCAGACGATACGCAAGAACGTCCAGGACATCATGGAGGGCGCGCGCACGTCGCCGCGGGGCAGGCAGAGAGGCCGACGACACCGGGACGCCGATATTTATCGACGGATGACGCCGGGGGAGGTCTCACGCCGTCTAGAGATGCTGGAGAAGAAGATGTATCGGCACGCACGTGACCTGGAGTTCGAGCAGGCTGCCCAGGTGAGGGATGAGATAGCCTATGTGCGCCAGGAAGGCCTGGGGCTCCCCGAGAAATCCGGTGCTCCGGAAGAAATTACACCGACTACTTGAGTTCGTGCGCCGGAACTGGGTATGGTGATGACGAATCCAGGCGCGTAGCTCAGTGGTAGAGCACCACCGTGACATGGTGGGGGTCGCTGGTTCGACACCAGTCGCGCCTACCATTTGATCCATCCGGGAGCTGGATTTAGGTAGAATCAGCCCCTACAGTCTTGGGGACGAGGTATGGCCTCATTCTTCGGGGAGCTGAGACGCAGAAACGTCGTTAGAGTCGCAGTGGCCTACGCCATTGTCGGCTGGCTGTTGATTGAAGTTGCGTCGGTCCTTATGCCCACATTCCTGGCTCCCGAATGGGTCATGCGGGTCTTCTCATTCTTCGTCATCGCGGGGTTTCCTGTAGCCCTGATCCTCTCCTGGGCCTACGACCTCACTCCTGATGGTATCGAGCGAACCAGGTCCGATCCTCTACCTCAGGCGGTCAGCGGGGCGACGGGCCGGAAGCTTGATTTCGCCATCATCGGGACACTGATTCTGGCCTTGGGCTTCGTCGTCTATAACTACGAGTCGGAGGACGCGCCAGCTTCAAACCCTGAAGCCGTTGTTGACGAAGCCGTCGATACCTCGCCCGTCGTGGTTGAAGAACGGCGAGACGTTCTGCCCAACTCTATTGCCGTATTGCCTTTGGAAAGCATCAGCCCGGATCCGAGTGATGCCTACTTCGCCGTCGGCATCCATGAGGAAATTTTGAGACAACTAGCCAAGATCCGGGATCTCAACGTCATTGCGAGAACCTCGGTGCTGGGGTATCCGGCCAGCGGGAAGTCGATCCTTGAGATTGCAGATGAATTGAACGTCGAGATGGTGATGGAAGGGAGTGTTCGTATCGCAGGTGATGACGTGCGAGTGACGGTACAGTTAATCGACGGAGCAACGAATACTCATCTATGGACCGAAGTCTACCCAGGTACTTTGTCTGATATATTCGCGATTCAGGCGGACATCGCTACCCGTATTGCGATGGCGCTAGAGGCGGAGCTACTGCCGAGTGAGCGAGAGAGCATCCAAAGACAGGCCACGAATTCTACGGAAGCTTACGGTTTCTATTTGAGAGCGATGACGACCTGGGGTAACGACTTAGCGAACATCGCAACGCCGA
>JAZFYK010000247.1:0-2624 GCA_036443505.1 Gammaproteobacteria bacterium
CCTCGTTGCGGACCTCGGTCGCGTAGCCCGTGAGCTCGGACATACTCGCGCGCTCGGCCAGTTGACGGCTTTGCAGAGTCTGCTCCTCGCGGGGGACAGCGTCGGGCTGACCTGCCTCGACCGCGGATAACACCAACACCGCGTAGTCGCCGCTAGCGATAGGCACTAGCTCCCTGATCACGGCGTCGGCTTGAGGCTTGCCCAAACGAAACGCGGTAGCGAGTACTTCCGTCGGGACTTCGCCATCGGTGCGCTCGACCCAGGTGGCTGCGGTCCAGGCGCCGCCCAGCTCCTGCGCCACGGCCTCGATATCCTCCGCCTGCCCGAGTTGGGCTAGAAAATCGGCTGAAGCGGCCTCGGCGAGCTGCTGCGCCGCGGCGCGGAGCAGTTCCTGCTCGATCTCGTCCCGGAGGACTTCCAGCGGCTGTTCCGCCGGCGGATTGTGGCCGCGGACGCGCAAGACCAGGACATGGTCGTCCGCCAGCTCGACCGGCCCGCTGTTTTCTCGCTGCACGAGGATCTCCGGGCTGAACGCAGCCTGGACGACCGGCGCACTGACCGGGAATGGGCTCGTGGCACCATCGCGGGTGAATCCGGAGAATGTCTGCAGGGGAAGATCCATCTGCGTCGCTACGGTGGCGAGCTCGTCGAACGCATCGAACGCCCGATCGGCCAGCTCGCTGGCCTGATTGTAGAAGAGCTCTTCGGAGCGCCGAGTCTGGAAGTCGCCCGCGAGCTCGTCTCGAACCTCTTCGAACGTCCTGAGCTCCCCGGGCCTCATCTCGTCCAGGCGGATGATGTGGTAGCCGAAATCGGTCTCGACCGGCCCCTCCACATCGCCGACCTCCATGGAGAATAACGTGTCTTCGAACGGCCCAACCAACAGTCCCCTGCTGACCCAGCCGAGATCGCCCCCCTGGCCGCTGGTCCCGGCATCTTCGGAGAGCTCGGCCACCAGGGCCTCGAAGTCCTCGCCCTCGCGCAGTCGTGCCAGGACGGCCAACGCAGCCGCTTCGGCGTCCTCGGTGTCCAGGCCGATCAGGATGTGCCTGGCGTGGCGCTCCTCCTGCGTCTCGAAGCGATACTTCTCATCCTCGTAGAACGTCAGGAGGTCGTCCTCGGTCACTTCAACGCTCGCGGCGAGGTCGGCGCCCTGGATTTCGATGTACTCGAGGTCGACGCTCTCTTCACTGTAGTACGCGGCCTTATTCGCCTCGTAATGTGCCAGGATCGCCGCGTCGTCAACGACCGCCTGCTCGAGGAAATCGTCGACCGGAAAGAGCGCATAAGCGATCTCCCGGCGCTGGTTATACAACTCGACGTAGCGGAGATACTCCTCGGCCGTATAGAACCCCGAGTACATGATCCCGTTCTGCAGTTCGATGAGTGAGAGCTGTTTGCGCTGCAGCGCTTCGAACCCGGCAGGCGACAGACCGACGTTCAGCAGCGACGCCCGGTAAACGTCCATGGAAAACTCGCCACCGATGTGAAAGTCCGACCGCCCGCGAATCGCCGCCAGAAGACGCTCATCGGACACGCGGTAGCCCTGGGACTCCACCTGTTGCAGTAGCGCCTCGTTGCGGATCAGACGCTCCAGGACCGACCGTCTCAGCTCGAGCTGCAGGTCGTCCGTAATCTCGATTCGGTACAGTTCCTGATACTGGGCCTGCTGAGACTGCAAGTCGCGCTCGAATTCAAGGAGCGGTATCTCGTTGCCGTTCACTTTCGCCGCGAAAGTCGTGCCGGACAGCGTGAAGTCGACGCCCCAAAAAATGAACGCAACGGAGAGCAGCCCGAGTATCGCGACGGCGACCCATCGTCCGATTCCGTCACTGATTGCTTGCAACATAACGCGCCGACTTCACTAAGGAAGAAAAAAAAGGACAGATTTATCTTCGCGAGAAAATAAATCCGTCCTGTCTAACTGGCGGAGTGGACGGGACTCGAACCCGCGACCCCCGGCGTGACAGGCCGGTATTCTAACCAGCTGAACTACCACTCCGGCTCTATAGCTTGGTGGGTGCTGAGGGGATCGAACCCCCGACCTTCGCCGTGTAAAGGCGACGCTCTCCCAGCTGAGCTAAGCACCCCCTGGGAAAAGGCCGGCTAGTTTACGGCCTCCTTCAAAGCCTTACCAGCTTTGAACCCAGGTACATTACTGGCTTTGATTTGAATCGTCTCACCCGTTCTCGGGTTGCGTCCCGCTCGCGCCTTGCGATGCTTAACGCTGAATGTCCCGAAGCCAACAATCGCGACTTGTTGTCCGCCGCTCAACGACGAACTGATGCTGTCCAGCACGGCGTCGACCGCACGACCTGCATCGGCTTTGGATAGATTGGCTGCACCTGCTACTGAATCGACGAGTTCCGCTTTGTTCATTCCGATCCCTTTTGTGAATTGATGAATTTACCCCAGACGCACACGGGCGCCCACCCTAGAAAACCTGCCTGGAGGTCGATCGAGCCCGCTTCGTGTCCCGCGTGCGAGTCCAAAAGTACCGCCAGACAGCGGAACTTATACCAAGGCGTATTTTCCGATGTCAAATAAGAGTTTCAGCGCTAGTGGGGAAGCACGGCTTTATTTTTCTCGGCGTCCTTCGATTTGGCGTCCCGCTCTGCGCTTTT
>JAZFYK010000248.1:0-3002 GCA_036443505.1 Gammaproteobacteria bacterium
CTTGCACAGCTCATCAAGCTTGAGCACATCGCTGTCAAAATCATCAGATGCGTTAGTCTCATGCTAGCTACCTGAGCATTAGCCGCATATATCGCTCATCGCCGGGAACTGAATGTCTGCTTTCGGCCATAAGCAGACATTCGGCTCGGCCCTGCCACATGCATTCTGAACGGCTGCTTTCGGGAAAGCAGACATTAGCTCGATCCTAACACGCGCACTCTGAGCGTCCGCTTTCGGGCGCAAAGGCGACACTACGATTGGGCACGTTAACGCTGTGTTTAACGGAGACAAACGGCCAGGAGCGGTCATTGGATGACGGTGCTATAGACGAGCCGATGGAACAAATCCATGTATTCGGGGCCGCCCGGCAAATACTGCGTCATCATGATGGCCACCAGCTCTGTCGTCGGATCGATCCAGAAGATCGTCGTCGCTGCGCCTCCCCAGAAGTACTCACCGGCGCTAGTTGGATAGTCCATCTTCGACCGATCCGTTATCACTGCGAAGTTGAGCCCAAATCCTTGCTCTACGAGCCCGGGTAATGGCATAGGCGAATCTAGTCGGTTCTGGGTCATCATCTCTACCGAACGTGGCGATAGTAAACGCGTACCATCGAATGTGCCGCCGTTGAGCAACATCTGACAGAATCGCCAGTAGTCGTCGGAAGTCGATACGAGTTGGTTGCCTCCGCGGAACCGATTCGGTTCGCTCGTCCCCCATTGACCGACGGCCACTTCAGTTATCGCTCGAAGACTATCGTTTTCGTCATGCGTATAGACCGTTGCGAGGTCAGCTAGCTTGTCAGGAGGCACCCAAGCCATAGTCTCGTCCATACCGAGTGGATCGAAGATACGTTCCTTGAGAAAAGCGCCGAGCTCCATACCCGTCCACTTCTCGATCAGGTAGCCCTGAATATCCGTCGCGACGCTGTAGACCCATTGCTCCCCAGGTTGATAGAGCAAAGGCATTGTCGCGAGTCTATCGATGAATTGCTGCTGCGTGAGATCGACGCTCAGCACGTCCGCTTCGAGATACATACGACCGACGGATGTGTCACCTGATCTCCCATTACTAAACCCGGCCGTATGCTGCATCAGATCGTGAATCGTAGGCTCTCGTATAGGATCCTCTAGAAGCATGGCTTCCGTATCGTCTTCCCCGGCATATACCTTTAGGTCGGAAAACTCTGGAATATATTTCGAGACAGGATCCTGAAGGGAGTAGTAGCCCTCCTCATAGAGCATCATCATCGCCACGCCTACGATTGGCTTCGTCATGGAGGTGATATGGAATAGGCTATCCGCTGAGATGGGTCGCCTGGTTTCGATATCGGCCATACCGAGATGCTCGTGCATCACGACTTCACCGTATCGGGAAACGAGTAGCTGAAACCCCGCCGATCGCTCCTCCTCGATAAGACGCTCGAAATGCTGCTTCACTCGATCAAGCCGTTCGGAAGAGATTCCGACATCCTCGGGTGCTGCCAGCGTTAGTTGTCCTGTATGGCCAACCCCTTGCACGCCCACGACGAGGATCGCCCCTACCAGCACTAATTGAAATCTGTTCACGATTCTTCTCCCAATGAAATACCTAATTATTAGAGTTCATTCGCATCTCGGACGGCAGCTAACGGCCACTTTGGGTCGATTCGAGACCTTAGCTTCGACCTCGAAATATATCATCCGAACGTCCGGTTCCTGGGCCAAAGTCGCCGTTAAAGAGTGTTAACGAACGTCTGCTTTCGGCCATAAGCGGACATTCAGATGACCACTGCGGCGACTGTCGCCAATGTCTGCTTTCGGGAAAGCGGACATTCGACCATAACTTCTAGTCCCTTGAAAACACGGCGCCATGGGGTACCGTCGCTCCGGTCGCTCCGTGCTGCCATTGTTCCTTCCGAAAATCGACCCCGACGACCTCAGCTCCCGGCTCGCGGAAGCTCTCGTCGAGTTCCAGGTGCCCGGTTTCGCGATCGACTCGCGCCAGGAGGACACGGCCCTCCAGTGTTCCGTAGCCGGTCAACACGATACGGTCACCCCCGGGCTCGAGAGATATCCAGTGCGGCCGGTCCTGGGAACCGAGTATGAGTCGATCGACTTCGCGAGGCCTCTCTGGATCCGACATGTCGATCGACACTAGCGCTTGGATCGTGGGCACACTCACCGTTTGAATCCAGAAGTCTCCCGCCTGTACCGGTAGGGAACAATCGTTCTCCCATACTTTCCAGGGATATGACAGGACTAACTGGAGCCGGGGCGCATCGGTGTCGAGCCGATCGAGGAGATAGAAGCCACAGGAAAAAGTCGTCGCAAGGACCCGACGTCCGTCTGACAGGACCCGCGCCTCGGCCGGATAAAAGTGTTCGAGACCCGCTGGCCCGGGAGGCAGAGGCAGCGTAGCAAGTAGAGTAAGGTCGGAGAGCCGCCAGACCTGTATAGAGGAGTTTTTGTACTCGCTGAGCATGTCGTTGTTGGTCGTGACGACACGGTCGAGCTCCGGTACCAGGCCGAGACTGTAAGGCCGCAGATCGGGCTCGACAGGATCGGCTGCGTCGGTGGCCCTCACCAACTCCCCGTCGGGAGTCAGTTCAACGAGGCCCCCGGGTTCTGCGTTACCCTCGCCCTTGTTCTGGAACGTTGCGAGTACGTTGCCGTTCGGCATCCGCTCGAAGCTGTGCGGGTAGGTGTAGTCGCCGATGTTTGTGAACGAAGAGATCAGCGTGGGGTGCTGCGGGTCAGTGAGCCCAAAGATGAACGTGGCCCCGGCCGAGAAGGAGTTAGCAAAGAGGCGTCCGTCTTCGGCCATCGAGTGCTCGGTGTGGTGTGCCATACCTGTGACTCCAACCGGTACCGTCGCCACGACCTCAGCATAACTTGATGACTCCGGATCTACATCCAACACTGCGAGAAAATCGGAATCGTTCTCGTCCGCGTCACCGGTCCAGACGAAGAGGTAGCGCGATGACCCGATGGCTACAGTCTCGGTCGGCACGTCAGCCTGCT
>JAZFYK010000249.1:0-15649 GCA_036443505.1 Gammaproteobacteria bacterium
TCTTCAGTCCTGGAATCTCCGGCATCACTTATCTCGTCAACACCGATGGTCAGGTGGTCCACACGTGGGTCTCCGAGCACCCGACTGGTCACGGCCTCTACCTGCTCGACAACGGAAATTTGCTTCGCCTGGCGCGTCTCGCGGACCTCCACGAGTACGGGGGCGGGCAAGGTGGGGGAATCCAGGAATTTACCTGGGAAGGCGAGCTGGTGTGGGATTATCGATTGGCTAACGAGCAGTATCTGCTACACCATGACGTCGCAGTCCTGCCCAACGGCAATGTGTTGGCAATCGCCTGGGAATTCAAATCTGTCGAAGAGGCGCATGCTGCCGGGCGCCGGCCCGATCTGATGTCGGAGACCGGGTTGTGGCCGGACGTGGTTCTGGAGCTAGCGCCACGCGGGCTAAACGGTGCCGAGATCGTCTGGGAATGGCATGCCTGGGATCACTTCGTGCAGGATTTCGACTCGCACGCGGATAACTATGGAACGCTTTCGGAACACCCCGAGCGCGCTGACGTTAACTCCGATGGTAGTGAGCTGTCAGCTGCGGAACTCGAAGAACTTTTATCCGGCGATGCGATGGCGCTGCTCGATGCCGAAGAAGGACCGGAGGCGGCGGATGTCATGCACTTCAACGCTATCGCCTATAGCCCATCGCTCGATCAGATCATCCTGAGCATCCATGATTTCCACGAGTTTTGGGTAATTGACCACAGTACGACAACGGCGGAGGCTACGGGCAGCACCGGTGGTCGCTACGGCATGGGTGGGGATATTATTTATCGCTGGGGAAAGGCGAGCAACTACGATCGCGGCGGCCAGCGGCCGCAGGCCTTGTACGGTCAGCATCATGCGCGATGGATTGAAGATGGGCTGCCTGGAGCAGGCAACATCACCGTCTTCAACAATAATTTCCCAGGGGCACCGGGCGTCCACTCAGTTGTTGTCGAACTCGTTCCACCGATGAGTAGTGATGGCGGCTACATCCTGCCAGATGACGATCAATTCGGGCCGGCTCTGCCCGTGTGGACCTATATGGCGCCGAATGGACGGGCACTCCATTCTCATTTTATCTCCGGGGCTCACCGGCTGGCGAATGGTCACACTTTCATTAATTCGGGCGCGCAGGGACGATTCTTTGAGGTGACGCCGCAAGGCGACATCGTCTGGGAGTATTGGACACCGTACGCAGGTGAGGAGGGGTTACCGCATCAGAAGTTCCTGACCGAGGACGCCGATCCATATTTCTACGCTACGTTTCGCGCGACCAAGATTCCGCCTGATCATCCCGGTCTGGCTGGTCGAGAGCTTAGCCCTCTCGATCCTCAACCACCACGCATCCCACATCCTGAATCGGAGTGAGCGGCGACACTTAGGCGCAGAGAAAAACCCCTTTTCGGCAAATCGTATGTAGAACCACAAGAAGATATGTAAGTGTATGTTTTAATTGGCGCTCCCTAGGGGAATCGAACCCCTGTTTCCGCCTTGAGAGGGCGGCGTCCTGGACCGCTAGACGAAGGGAGCGCGGGTGCCCGGGATGGGCGAGGCTGCTATGATACTGGGCTTTGCGGACCGGTTAAACTCGCCAACGGAACCTGATTGAACGACACGGACTCGCAGTCGCATCCTGGCCCGAACATCATCCCTCGCTCCGGACACAACATCAGCCGGGCGAACATCTCCAACAACGCCATCAAGGTGCTCTATCGGCTGAATAACGCCGGCTACCAGGCGTTTCTGGTGGGCGGAGGTGTTCGTGACCTCCTTCTGGACCGTCATCCTAAAGATTTCGACATCGCGACGGATGCTCGGCCCGAGGAGATACGCTCTCTCTTCGGTAACTGCCGGCTGATCGGCCGCCGTTTTCGGCTGGCGCATGTGCGTTTCGGCAGAGAGATCATCGAGGTCGTCACTTTTCGCGCCGCTGCGACCGAGGAGCACAAGCATCGGAAGCATGCCGAGAGTGGGCGCATTCTCCGAGATAACGTCTACGGCACCATCGAGGAGGACATCTGGCGTCGGGACTTCACGGTCAACGCGCTCTACTACAACATCGATGACTTCACCGTCTGGGACTATACCTCCGGGATGGAGGATATCTCGAAGCGCACCCTCCGCCTTATCGGCGATCCAGAGACGCGTTATCGGGAAGACCCGGTGCGGATGATTCGCGCGGTGCGCTTCGCGGCGAAACTGGACTTCGATATTACTGCCGAGACCGCGGCACCGATCAGGAGCCTCGGCAAGTTGTTGCGGGATGTGCCGCCGGCGCGGCTATTCGATGAGACGCTGAAAGTCTTCCACGCCGGTCACGCGCTGCGCAGCCTCGAGCTACTGATCGAGTACGACCTGCTCCAGTATCTGTTCCCGTATACGGCAGACTCACTGCGGACTGACAGCAGCGGCAAGACCTTGGCGTTGCTGCAGGCGGGCTTAGCAAATACCGACCGGCGCATCAAACAGGATCAATCGGTGACGCCGATGTTTCTCTATGCGGTGCTGCTCTGGCGTCCCATCGTCGAGCGCGCAGCGCAGAGCCGTGAAAAGAAGGATCTCAGTGAGATCGAAGCGCTGCTGAATGCCTGTGAAGCGATCGTCTCCGAGCAGCAAAGCTATATCGCTTACCCACGGCGATACAGCGTGCCGATGAAGGATATGCTCATCATGCAGAGACGCTTTGAGAATCGTCGCGGCGTTCGTGCGCTGCGGCTGTTGACGCATAAGCTGTTTCGGGCGGCCTACGATTTCTTGCTGCTACGCGCGCGCTGCGGCGAGGTCGATCAGGAGCTGGCTGACTGGTGGACCGAAGTACAGACTATGTCCGCGGCCGATCAACGCAAGGCATTCGCGATCAAACGCCACCGGCAGCGTCGTCGGCCCTCGTCCCGCAACTCGAGTGCCAGCGCGGCCAACTAGCGTCCGCCACGACGCCGAGAGTATCCTTTAAGTCCAGACAACGAGCCGCACGGACTACGGCGACGCCGGACATCGATGAAAGAAGAACAGGCTATCGATCGAATTGACGGACCGCGTTATATCGTCGTGGAAGGTCCGATCGGCGTGGGTAAAACCAGTCTCGCGAAACGGTTGGCCGACAGCTTCGACAGCGACTTGATTCTCGAGCAAGCGCACGAGAATCCTTTCCTGGAGCGTTTTTACCGCAACCGCCGTACCGCCGCATTGCCCGCGCAGCTGTTTTTTCTTTTCCAACGAGCCCGGAAACTGGAAGAGCTTCGCCAGAGCGACCTGTTCTCGCCGGTTCGCATCTCCGATTTTTTGTTCGATAAGGATCGGCTGTTTGCGGAGTTGAACCTGAATACCGACGAGCTGAGCCTCTACGAGCAGGTCTACGAGACCCTGGAGCTGGACCCGCCGACGCCCGATCTCGTGGTCTATCTCCAGGCGCCGCCGAACGTCCTGTTGCACCGTGTGGCAAGTCGCGGCGTCTCCTACGAGCAGTTCATCGATGCGACGTATCTGACGCGCCTCGGCGAGGCTTACGCGCGGTTTTTCTATGAGTACGACGCCGCGCCGCTACTCATCGTCAACGCCGCCGCGATCGACCCGGTGCACCGGGATTCCGATTACCAGGAATTACTGGGCGTCATCAGCCGGATAAAGCGCGGCCGGCATTTCTTCAATCCGGCGATCGAGACGATCGCCTGAGCGTGATCTGAGGATCGACCATGTATAAGCAGCTGCAACAGCGGGGCATGGACTCGCCGCCCGTGAATGTGTCCACGCTGGGAAAGATGAAGGCGGCTGGCGAGCCCATTGCCTGCCTCACGGCCTACGACGCCAGTTTCGCCCAGCTCGTCGATATGGCGGGAACCGATCTCGTATTGGTCGGCGACTCGTTGGGTATGGTGATCCAGGGCCATGACACGACGGTACCGGTGACGGTGGATGACATGGTCTACCACACCCGCATCGTTGCGCGCGGTTTGCGGCACGCGTTTCTCGTCGCAGACCTCCCCTTCATGAGCTACGCATCTCCCGAGCAGGCGCTTGCTAACGGCGTGCGGCTCATGCAGGAGGGCGGCGCGATGATGGTGAAACTGGAAGGCGGCCTGAGCCAGGTATCCGTCGTGGAATTCCTCGGCAATCATGATATTCCCGTCTGTGCACACGTGGGCCTCAAACCCCAGTCCGTCCACAAGATTGGGGGCTTCCGCGTGCAGGGGCGCGAAGACGCAGCCGCCGCGCAGATGGTCAAGGACGCGATCTCGCTGCAGAGTGCCGGCGCCGACCTGGTATTGCTCGAATGCGTGCCGAATGAAGTCGGCAAGACCATCACGCAGGCTTTGGACGTACCGGTCATCGGTATCGGCGCGGGCCCGCATGTGAACGGCCAGATTCTCGTGCTCTACGACATGCTCGGTATCACGCAAGGGCGCACGCCGCGCTTCGTCAAGAATTTCATGGAGGGTCTGGACTCACCGTTGGCGGGGCTTGAGGCCTACGTCAAGGCGGTCAAGGAAAAGACCTATCCGGCCAAGGAGCACTGCTTCTCCTGATAGAATATCGGTCCTTCATTTTGAGGTTCAGAGGTCACCGTTGTCTCGACTGTTGAGGGCTCGATCGACGAGTTCCATGCATGAGTACGTGGGCGCTTGGCGCGCCGACAAGCAGAGCGTCGCGCTCGTGCCGACCATGGGGAATCTGCACGCGGGGCACCTGAGCCTCACGAGTCTGGCCCACGGGCAGGCCGACAAAGTCGTGTGCAGCGTCTTCGTGAACCCCACGCAGTTTGGCTCCGATGAGGATCTCGAAGGTTATCCGAGAACGGTCGCGGAAGATGAAGCGATGCTCGAAGAGCAGGGGCAGGTGGATCTTCTCTTCCTGCCGGACATGGGCACCATCTATCCCTACGGCACGGACTCGGCGGTGTCGGTCAAGCTGCCTGCGCTCAGCGAAGATCTCTGTGGCGCGGCCAGGCCGGGTCACTTCAACGGTGTCGCCTCGGTCGTCCTGCGCCTGCTCAATCTGATCTCGCCGGACGTCCTCGTGCTCGGCGAGAAGGATTACCAGCAGCGGATACTCCTGGAACGGATGGTTGCGGATTTGCACCTGCCGATCCGGATCGTCGCCGGGCCGATTCTCCGCGAGCCGGACGGCCTGGCGATGAGTTCCCGGAACGGCTATCTGAGCCCGGAAGACCGCAACATCGCGCCTGAACTTCACGCCTCGCTCGAAGAGTTGGCTGTCGCGTTGCGACAAGGACAAACCAATTACGCCGAGCTCGAAGCGGCTGCCGTCGAGCGCCTGACCGAGAGCGGGTTTTCAACGGACTATGTTGCCGTGCGCCGTGCGCGCGATCTAGCGCGGCCTGAAGTCTTTGCGCCCGATGACGAGCGGATCGTGCTGGCCGCCGCCTCGCTGGGCCGCGCCCGTCTCATCGACAATGTTCGGGTCTAGGTGGCCTCGGGCACGCGGATGGCGACGCGGTTACGGCCCTGATCCTTGGCGTCGTACATGGCGCCGTCCGCCCGTTCCAACAACTGGTCCAGGTTATCCGACTCGGCCGCTTCGGTGAGTCCGATCGACACCGTGACACCGCTCGGCAGGCTCGGGTCGGAATAGGAGGAGAGGCTCTCGCGCAGTCGCTCGGCCGTCGCTGTCGCTTCCTCCAGCGTCACACCGGGCAGCAGGACGGCGAACTCGTCGCCGCCGAAACGTGCGACGAGATCGGAGGGACGCAGCCGCTCACGGAAAGCGCCGGCGATCGCCGCCAGAATTCGATCCCCGATGATGTGCCCGAGCTTGTCGTTGATATCTTTGAAGCGATCCACATCGGCCATCATGATGCACAGGCGGCCACGATCCGTCCGCACACGCGTCAACTCCCGCTCAAACATGTCCTGCATCCAGTGACGGTTGCCCAGACCGGTCAACGCATCGGTAACGGCATTGCGTTCTGCCTGACGCAGCACGCCCAGGCGTTCAGCGATGAACTCGTTTGCGGAGCGCACGCGCTCGGAGATAATGATGAGCAGGTTTTTGGCAAGCCGGTGTGAGCGGTCGACCATTTGCCACAGCAGCTCACGGCTCACGACCATGAGATGGGAATCCTCGGTTGCCACGACATAGGCGCTCGGGTCTTTCTGTTCGACCAGTGACATTTCACCCGTGCAGGCACCCGGCTCCAGGTCCGCGATCTTGGGTGACTCGAGGGACCCTAAGTGCACCTGCAGGTGTCCCGAGAGGACGACGTAGACTGACTGATTCGGGCTCTCCGGAGACAGCAGCAACTCACCCTTCTCGATGTCCATTCGGTCGCATTGCGACAAGAGATCGGAGATCGATTCCGGCTCGACGTCTCTGAACAGCTCAATAGCCCGCAACAGCGAACGTTTGAAGTCCGAGTCGATGGCGTACGCCGGTTCAGAAGGGTTAGTGGAGCTCACGAGTGGCTGCCGGTCCGGGACATTCCGCTATGGTAGGTACGGGCGCAGGCCGCGTGTGTGACGCAGTTAGCAATCCGAGTGGCGGGACAAGGCCCAGCGCACGTGTTCCCGCACCAACTCGGAAGGATCGTCCAGGCGCTCGCGCAGGGCGTTGACCACGGCGGCTCCGGTGGGCGCGTTGCCGAGCGCCACCGCCAGATTTCTCAGCCAGCCCTCGTAACCGACTCGGCGGAGTGCGCTGCCTTGTGTGGCCGAATCCCATTCGGCTTCGCTCCAGAGGAACAGCGTCACGAGCGACTCATCGTCGAAGCCGTGCCGCGGCGCGAAGTCGCCTTCCGCGGTGGGCTGCGCGAACTTGTTCCACGGGCAGATCAGCTGGCAGTCATCGCAGCCAAAGATCCGGTTGCCGATGGCCTGGCGAAACTCGACCGGGATGCTGCCCCGAAGCTCAATCGTGAGGTAGGAAATGCAGCGGCGTGCGTCGAGTTCATACGGTGCGACGATGGCCTTGGTCGGGCAGATGTCGATGCACGCACGGCAGGTTCCGCAGTGATCCGTCGCCGGCTTGTCGACGGGCAGTGGCAGATCGGTGAAGACCTCGCCGAGGAAAAAATAGGAACCGGCCTTGTCGTTCAGGAGATTCGTGTGCTTGCCTATCCAGCCGAGGCCCGCATTCCGCGCCAGGCTTTTCTCCAGTACGGGTGCGCTGTCGACGAACACCCGGTAGCCGAACGGGCCGATCTGATTCTCGATGTGCTCAGCCAGCCGTCGCAAGCGTTGCCGCAGCACCTTGTGATAGTCACGACCCACGGCGTAACGCGCGATATACGCGCGGTTCGGATCCTCGAGGACGGCCTCGGCCTCGCGGCTTTCGCCGGGCCAGTAGTCCATCCTTCCCGAGATAACGCGCACGGTGCCCGGCACGAGACGGCCGGGGCGCGAGCGTTTCGGCCCATGACGGGCCATGTAGTCCATCTCGCCATGACGCTGGCGCTTGAGCCAATCGTTTAGACGGCGCTCGTCTTCGGCCAGCTCGACGCCGGCAATGCCGATCTGTTGAAAGCCCAACGTCGCGCCGTGACGTTTGATGTCGGTGGCCAGGCGCCTGAGGCGCGCGGGGGAGAGGTCGAGCTTTGGCGCTGAGGCGATACTCATGTCGGGCTAGTCGTCCATCAATATAGCCTCGTCGGACCGCTAGTATAATCGTCTGAATGCTCGATCTCCCCGAAGAAGTCTACTCGGCCCAGCACGTACGCGAGTTCGACCGTGCGGCCATCGAAGCGCTCGACATCTCCGCTTATGAGTTGATGTGTCGAGCCGGGGAGGCTGCGCTGCAGTGCCTGGAGAGCCACTGGCCGCAGATTCGGCGGCTGACCATTTTCTGTGGTGCCGGCAACAACGCCGGCGACGGCTACGTGCTGGCACGCCTGGCGGCACGCGGCGGATTCGATATTCGCGTCATCGCCGTGACGCCGCCGGACGGACTCTCCGGCGCGGCGGCGTCCGCATGGGAGGAATTCAGTGCCGGCGGCGGCGAAGTCGAGCCCCTCTCTGCGGAGTTGTCGCTCGCGGACGATGTGATCGTCGATGGCCTGCTCGGCACGGGGCTCGACCGAGACCTCGACGGCGCGTTCATGACCGCGGTTACCGCGATTAACACGGCATCGAACCCGGTCCTCGCCCTGGACATTCCGACCGGGCTCCACGCCGATACCGGCATGCCGATGGGAGCCGCCGTGCACGCCGACGTCACGATCACGTTCGTCGGACTGAAATCAGGCCTGTTCCTCGGCCGGGCGCCCGACTATCGAGGTGTCGTGGAGTTTGCCGGGCTCGGCATTCCCGAGGAGGTCTACGCGCAACATCCCGCGGCGCTCGAGCTCTTGGGCAGCCATACCTTGCGCGCGGCCCTGCCGCCGCGGCGACCGTCCACTCACAAGGGGTCCCACGGCAACCTGTTGCTGGTCGGCGGGTCGCCTGGGATGGCCGGGGCCATCCGTCTCGCGGCCGAAGCAGCGCTGCGTGCGGGCGCGGGCCTCGTGCGCGTGGCAACTCACGCCGACTGCGCGGCGTCGGTCATCGCGGGCCGGCCCGAGATCATGTGCCAGGCACTGACCGAGCCCGCCGAGCTGGACGCACTCATCGATGTCTCCGATGCGGTGGTCGTGGGCCCCGGGCTCGGCCGGTCGGACTGGGCTCGGCACCTCCTGGAGCGGCTCCTCGCGACGGAGCTGCCGATGGTCCTCGATGCAGACGGGTTGAACATGCTCGCCGAGCAGCCTCGGCCGCGCGGCAACTGGATATTGACCCCTCACCCCGGCGAGGCGGCCCGCCTGCTTCAGTCCAGCGTCGAGGCGATCCAGTCGGATCGCCTGCAGGCGGCCCGGGATCTCGTCGAACGCTACCAGGGCGTCGTCATTCTCAAAGGCGCGGGTAGTCTCGTGGCGAGCCCCGATGAGTTGCCCGTTGCCGTCTGCGATCGCGGCAATCCCGGCATGGCGACGGCCGGCATGGGGGATGTGCTCGCCGGGATCGTCGGCGCACTGTGGGTCCAGAAGGTGCACGCACGCCTGGCCGCGCAGGCTGCTGTTCTGCTCCATGCGCTGGCCGGGGATGCGGCGGTGACCGACGGTCAGCGCGGGCTCATGGCACGAGACCTCATGCCTCATATTCGGCGATGGGCGAATCCGACTTAGCGCGCGAGGGGCTGACGTTCAGCCTCGATTCGGAGGCGGCCATGAAGAGTCGAGCCGGCGCCGTCGCCCGTTGTTGGCTCGATCTCGGTGCCGACTCGCTGTTGGTCGGCCTGCAGGGCGACCTCGGGACGGGCAAGACGACCTGGGTCAGGGGCATGTTGGAGGGCTTGGGCTATGCGGGCAGGGTGCCGTCGCCAACCTTTACGTTGCTGGAGTACTACGCGCTCGAGGCCGTCACGGTAGTGCACGTGGATCTCTATCGCCTGACCGCGTCGGGGGAACCGGCCGACGCCCGGGAACTGGAATCGCTCGGGCTTCGCGACTGGCTGGCGCAAAGGCAGACCTGGCTGTTCGTGGAGTGGCCCGAGCGGGCCCCGGCGTTGGCCAGCCGCTGTGACGTCGTGATCGGCTTCGAATTGGCGGGCGACGAGCGCCGCACGGTCAGTCTTAAATCCCAGGCCGAAGCGGGTGAACAGGCCCTTAAGGGCTTAGCCGAAGATCGTGAAGCGAATTCGAGCTAGAGAGCCTAGGGTTATATTTTTTATGGATAAATATTGATATGTTCGTGAGAGTTTGTAAACATGATCCGCCCGTTTAGGGAGGGTGAGGGTTGAACTTGGGATTCCGACCGTGCCATCTGCTCTGTGTCGTGCTCGGCAGCGTGTCGTTCGGCGTGCAGGGCGCGGAGGTAGAGGGGCTGCGCGTTTGGTCGGGACCCGTCTCGACGCGTGTCGTACTCGATCTGTCCACGGCCACGCCACACCGGGTTTTCTCCCTCGAGTCCCCGCATCGGTTTGTCATCGACCTCACGAACACGAGCGTTTCCCTGCCGACCGCTATCCCGGCGCCCCGCGGGTTTGTCTCCGGGATACGAACGGGCATCCGTCCCGGTGGGGAGCTCAGGGTCGTGTTGGATCTGACGCAAGCCGTCCAGTCCGATTCGTTCCTGCTGGAGCCCAACGGTACCTACGGCCATCGCCTCGTCGTAGACCTGACCGCGGTGAATGCCGAGCCCATCGTTCTGCGCGCGCCGCAGGCCACGACCGATGGCGGCCGTGATCTCGTCATTGCCATCGATGCCGGCCACGGTGGTGACGATCCCGGCGCAAGCGGTCCCGGCGGTAGCCGGGAGAAGAACGTCGTGTTAGCGGTCGCGCGCCGGCTGGCGGAAGAAGTCGAACGTCAGCCCGGCATGCATCCGCTGCTCGTACGCGACGGCGACTACTTTATTTCTCACCGTGACCGAATGGAGCTGACGCATCGCGCCGAGGCCGATCTGTTCGTCTCGATTCATGCCGATGCCTTTCACGACAGGCGCGCCCGCGGTGCCACCGTCTATATCCTGTCGCAGAAGGGCGCGACGGATGAGGCGGCGCGACGGCTCGCGGAACGGGAGAACGCGTCGGACCTGATCGGCGGTGTTTCTCTGAGCGACAAGGACGATCTGCTGGCCGGCGTATTGCTGGACCTGTCGCAGAGCGCCGCCATCAGCGCGAGTTCTATCGCGGGCTCGTACGTGATCGAGCAGCTCGGGCGCGTGACTCAGATGCGGAAGTCGAAGGTACAGCAGGCGCCGTTCCTCGTGCTGAAATCCCCGGACGTGCCCTCGATCCTGATCGAGACCGCCTATATCTCCAATCCGACGGAGGAGCAAGCGTTAAGCGATGCGAGATTCCAAGCCGACCTCGCACGGGCTATTCACTACGGCGTCCTGGATTATTTTCGCGCGAACCCACCGCCGGGCAGCTATCTGAGCCTCCATCCGCCTCCGGTTCGCCAGGCCCCCGTTCGCCACGTCATCAGCCGCGGCGAGACGCTGTCGGGGATCGCCGAACGCTACCAGATCCGCCTGGCGACGCTGAAACGCTACAACCAGATTACGAGCGATGTGATTCGCATCGGCCAGATCCTGTCGATCCCCATGTAGCGACGGCCTCGTCGCGATTCTTCGCCAGTCTTTCCTGAAGAGGCGGCCGCTCCTACAATAGCGGGCGTGACCATCCGGGTGCTCCCTCCACAGCTTATCGATCAGATCGCCGCCGGCGAGGTCATCGAACGACCCGCCTCGGCGCTCAAGGAGCTCGTGGAGAATAGTCTCGACGCGGGGGCGAAGCGTGTCGACATCGAGATTCAGGCGGCGGGAACTCGCCTTATTCGTATCAGGGACGATGGCGTCGGCATCGCGAAGGACGAGCTCGCGTTAGCGATGTCGCGGCACGCGACGAGCAAGATCGCGAGCCTCGATGGGCTCGAGAGTGTGGCGACACTGGGGTTCAGGGGCGAGGCCCTGCCCAGTATCGGCTCCGTCGCCCACCTGAAGCTGACCTCACGCGCGGAAGGCGAAGACTCGGGCTGGTCGATCGAATCGGACGGTGGCGACTTAAGCTCGCTCCGACCGGCCGCGCATCCACGTGGGACGACGCTGGAAGTCCGCGACCTATTCTTTAACGTGCCCGCGCGACGCAAATTCCTGCGCACGGAACGCACCGAGTTCGCCCATATCGACACGGTCGTGCGCAGTCTCTCGCTCGCACGTTTCGATGTCGCGTGGCAGCTCAGACACAATCAGCGGGCGAACCTCGCCTTGCCGCAGGCGCAGAGTCGCGAGGAGCACGAAGCGCGCTTGAGTCAAGTCTGCGGGGAGGCCTTCCTGGAGCACGCGCGCTATTTCGAACGCGAGCTCGAAGGCCTGCGATTCTTCGGTTGGCTCGCCGACCCGACGTTCTCCCGCAGTCAGGCCGATATGCAGTACACGTTCGTTAACGGCCGCGTGGTCCGCGACAAGGTGCTGCGTCATGCCGTGCGCCTGGGCTATCAGGACGTGCTGTTTCAATCCCGCCAGCCGGCCTATGTCGTGTTCCTGGAGATCGATCCCCGTCGCGTCGACGTCAACGCGCATCCCGCGAAATTGGAGATTCGGTTCAGAGATTCCGGTTTGGTCCATGACTTCGTATTTCGGACCGTAGAGGCCGCGCTCGCGACGACGCTCGAGTCCGGGCAACGAGACGGGATGCGGCCGCCGGCCCACGCCGCCGAGGACGAGGCTGTCGAGTCAGCGCGGCAACGGCTGCTGGGCCTGAGCGGACGACATGGAGTCGCGGAGGTTCGCGAGACCGCTCGGCTCTACGACGCGCTGCACTCCCGGCCCGCTCCGCCGCCCGTCGATCAGGAGCTGCCGCCCCTCGGTTTCGCGCTCGCCCAGCTGGGCGGCATCTATATTCTTGCCGAGAACCGTGAGGGATTGATCATCGTCGATATGCATGCCGCGCATGAACGCATTACCTATGAGCGGCTAAAACAGTCCTTAGGCGAGGATAAGCTTAAACGTCAGCCACTGCTCGTGCCGATCTCACTTAGGGTGTCCGAGCGTGAAGCCGAGGCCGTGGAGGTGCATGCGGAAGAACTCGCACGACTGGGGCTCGTCGCCGTTCGCCGAGGACCGGAGAAAATCCAGGTCACGGAGGTGCCGCAGCTGCTCAAGGAGACCGAGGTCGAAGCGCTGATGCGGGACGTGCTTAGCGACCTGCTGGCAGCGGCCAGCGTCCGTCGAGTGGCGGGCGCGGCCGATGAGTTGCTGGCGACGATGGCCTGTCACGGCGCCGTTCGGGCGAACCGCCAACTCGACCTCGAGGAGATGAACGCGTTGCTGAGGGAGATGGAGCGCACCGAGAGAAGCGACCAGTGCAGTCACGGTCGACCGACCTGGACCCGGATCACGATCCCGGAGCTCGACCGGCTGTTTCTCCGCGGACAATGACAGCGAGCCGTGACGGCGAGTCTGATCGTGTGAAGTGTGTCTGCCTGACTGGCCCGACCGCCTGTGGCAAGACGGAGCTCGCGCTGATGCTCGCGGAGCACCTGCCGCTGGAGATCGTCAGCATGGATTCCGCGCTCGTCTATCGCGGCATGGATATCGGTACGGCCAAACCGCCGGCCTCCGTCCGCGCCGTCGTGCCACACCACCTCGTGGACATCGCCGATGCCGCGGATACCTATTCTGCCGGGCGCTTCGTCCGCGACGCGAACGCGGCGATTAACGACATCACGGCTCGCGGCCGCTTGCCGTTAATCGTCGGCGGCACTCATTTATATCTACGCGCATTACGTGATGGCCTGGCGAATCTGCCCCAGGCCGACCCGAAGATACGCCAGCGCCTGGACTCCGAGGCCGCTGCTGAAGGGTGGCCGGCGTTGCATTCGCGCCTGGCCGAAGTAGACCCCGACACCGCGGCGCGGATCTCGCCGAGTGACGGGCAACGCATACAACGGGCGCTCGAGGTCTATGAACTGACGGGCGAAGCGCTCAGTCTCCAGCAGCGGCGTTCACCCGCTGAGGTTCGACCGGTCGTCAGGACGCTGGCATTGGTACCCGAGGACCGAGTTGCACTGGCCGAGCGGATCGAGCAGCGGTTCGACGCGATGGTCGAGGCGGGATTCATAGAGGAAGTCGAGACATTGAAGGCCCGGGAGGATCTGACTTCGACCACGCCTGCCATGAAGGCGGTAGGCTATCGCCAGATCTGGGCTTACCTGGCGGGCCAGTGCGACTGGCACGAGGCCCGTGCGAATGCAGTCACGGCGACTCGCCAGCTTGCGAAGCGGCAACTGACGTCGCTGCGCTCAGACTCGGTGGCCGAGTATCTCTCGCCGGCCAGCCCGGATCTCGCAAAGACCCTCCTCGGCTGCGTCCGCACTGAATTAAACGAGTAGCTAATACTCATATGAAGGAAGGGCTTGAACTACGGGCTCTGTGCTACTATTTCAAGCCTGTGGGATGACACATTTAGTGAATAGCGGAGTTTGGGCTTCAAAGAGCCTGCGGCGGGTGCGGGAAGCAACTTCGGCCCTGATCTCGAAGAACCGAACAATAAGGAGATATCCATGGCCAAAGGTCAGTCATTACAAGACCCGTTCCTGAATGCGCTGCGCAAGGAGAAGGTTCCGGTCTCAATCTACCTGGTCAACGGCATCAAGCTGCAGGGGCAGATCGACTCCTTCGATCAGTTCGTCGTACTGCTTCGCAACAGCGTCAGTCAGATGGTCTACAAGCACGCCATCTCGACCGTGGTGCCGTCGAGGAATGTGCACCTGTCTGTGGATGATGAGGACCCCGAGGAATAAGCGCCCGCAGGGGCAGGGAGCCCGTATTGCTTGAACGTCCTGGAGATGGCGAGCGCGCCCTTCTGCTTCACATTGGCCTCAGAAGGTCATGCGATGAAGACGAGGTCCAGGAGTTCGGCGCGCTGGCCAGGTCGGCCGGAGCCGATATCGTGGACGAGATGGGGGCACGCCGCGACCGGCCGACGCCGCGGCTGTTTATTGGCCAGGGCAAGGCTGAGGAATTGCGCGAGCGGGTGGAGGCGAGTTGCGCCGAGCTCGTCTTAGTGAATCAGCCGCTCACGCCGAGTCAGGAGCGCAATCTCGAGACACTGCTCAATACCCGGGTATTGGATCGTAACGGACTCATCCTCGACATTTTCGCGCAGCGAGCCGCGACATTCGAAGGCAAGATCCAGGTCGAACTCGCGCAGCTCGACCATCTGTCGACGAGATTGGTGCGCGGCTGGACCCACCTGGAGAGGCAGAAAGGCGGCATTGGCCTCAGGGGGCCGGGCGAGACGCAGCTCGAAACGGATCGCCGCCTCCTGGATCGGCGTATCAAGCATCTCAAGGTCCGCCTGGACCGCATCGAGAAACAACGCGAGATGGGCAGACGAGAGCGACGTCGTGCGCACGTCGCAACGGTCGCGCTCGTGGGCTATACCAACGCTGGTAAGTCCCGCCTGTTCAATGCGTTGACCGGCGCCAACGCCGCGGTACGCGATCAACTGTTCGCGACGCTGGATCCGACCATCCGGCGCCTCTCTCCGGACGGGGAAGGCGACGTCCTGCTCGTGGACACCGTTGGCTTCGTACGGGATTTGCCGCATGAGCTCGTGGCCGCGTTTCGTGCCACGCTGACCGAGACGCGGGAGGCTGGCCTGCTCCTTCACGTCATCGACGCGAGTGACCCCCATCACGCCGATCGGCGGCGCCAGGTCGAATTCGTCCTGGAGGGCATCGGCGCGGCAGCCGTGCCGTGTATCCAGGTGTACAATAAGATCGATAAAGTGCCCTCGACGGCCGTGAGGTCGCTCAACGGGCCCAGTAACGCGAAGCTCTGGGTGTCGGCCGAGACCGGTGAGGGGCTGATAGACTTGACGGAAGCGATACGGACCCAGTGCCTGGGCCGGCCCGTCACGGGACGACTCGAGCTCGGGCCGGGCCAAAGTCGGCTCCGCTCGAGGCTCTTCGATTTGCGGGCCGTGCGCGCAGAGCGGGCCCATGAGTCGGGTGGCTGGACTCTGGATGTGGAGCTGACGACGAACCGGTGGCAAGAGCTCCGCATGCAAGAGGGCTTGTCGGATGATATTTTTCAACGGGAATTGCCAGTGCTATGAGTTGGGACGACCCAGACGACAAAAATAACCCCTGGAAATCCGGTGGCCAAAGAGGTCCTGCCGACCTGGATGCCATCGTAAAGGATCTGCAGCGCAAGTTATCC
>JAZFYK010000250.1:0-6690 GCA_036443505.1 Gammaproteobacteria bacterium
ACGCGCATGCCGTCGACAACGACCTGCAGCGGCGAGATACAGATGAGTTCTCCTCGTGAGAGCCCACCGTCGATATACGCTTCGTCGCCATAGACGCGCAGCAACTTGACCTCGCGGAACCGCAACCGGTTCTCTTCATCGACGATGAGGACCTCGTTCCCATTCCGAATCGCGGCTCGCGGCACGACGACGACGTTCTCGACCGAACGGCCTTCGATCTCGGCGTTGACGAAAAGTCCGATGGGCGGCGGCAACGATGCGGGATCGTCGTTGGATACATCCTCGGCACTGATTCGCGCCACGGCTTGCACCATGCGGCTGCGAGAATCGATCTCGGCCTCTGTGCGGACCAGCTTGCCGGTCCACCGATACTCTTGACCGGCGAAGTTCGCGGATAGTGTTACGGTGGGTGCGGTTGTCTCGTCCAACTCCCCGCGCTGTATTAACGGCAGATCGAGATAGGCCAGTTGCTGGTCTGCGATCGGCAGGCGCACTTCGACGTAGTCCACGGCATAAAGATTCGCGACGGTTGCGCCGCGGCTCACGAACTGACCCACATCGGTTTGCTCGTTTCTCACGAACCCCTGGAACGGCGCCACGATCTCCGTCCGTTCCAGGTCTCGTTCGGCCTGCTCGAGTGCGACCCGCGCATCCTGCAGACCGGCCTCCGCTACCCGCGCTGCGCGCATGCCGGCCTCGACGTCCGAGCGGCTGACCAGCTCACGAGTTTCGAGCTCTTCCAGTCTCTGCAGCTCGAATTCGCTGAATTCCTGCTCCGCTTCGGTGCGGCTGACGCTGGCCCGGGCCCGCTCGACCGCGGACAGATAGTCTCGGTCGTCGATTCTCAAGAGCGGCTCGCCCACCTCGAAGTAACCCCCGGAGACGAGATTCGGCGATATCCAGACGACGTTCCCGGACACTTCCGGCACGAGGGACGTTTCGGTTCTCGGTGTCACGGTCCCCTGCGCGTGAACGATCATGCGCACGGCTTCCGGCCGCGCCTTGAGGACTCTGACCGTGGGCGCGACCGGTTCGGCCTGGGTTGGCTGAAGTCGTTCCGTTGTCGCGACGATCGCGGCCGCGCCGAGCAGCGCTGCCCCGATGACGACGAAGGGCGCGACGAGTTTGGGTTTCATGTGATTGCCACTTTTTGTTCGTCTTCCAGGTTGTCAAATGTCCGCTTTACACTTTCGCGTATGAGATTGAGTAGATTCTTCATGATGTCCGCGATCTGTTCGGTCTCGCGCGCCTCGAGCGCGCCGTCGAGTTCGACTGCGATTCGGCGCAACGCCTGTGGGTCGTGACGGGGTGGAAACCCGACGGTCTGCAGCCGCTCCACGACCTGACTGCGCAAGCCGTTCATGATGAGCAACAGCACGAGATGATCGGCTGCCTTGGTGAACAGCCGAAGGAGCCGGGGTGGCCCCCTGACTTCCTGTATGCTCTCGACGTCGGCGGCCAGCATCTCGCGCGTTATCGTTCGCGCCTCTGCGACCATGGCATCGGCGCCATTCGCCATCGCCTTCGCGACCGCGAAGCCGATGAGTACGCCGCCGGTCTCAAGCGCCTGATCGATGAGCCGCAGATCCGGCACGTCGCCAAGGTCCAGCAGCGGCCCGAGTACGTCGAGCGTGCACTCCTCGATCGGCACAGCCCGCGCGCCGCCGGGCTGTATCGTCGCGACCCCGAGCTGTTCGAGCTTCTTGAAAGCCTCCCGGACCGTGCCCCGGCTGGTTTCGAAGCGGCTCGCGAGGTCGCGTTCCGATGGCAGGCGCTCCCCCGCGCGATACTGGCCGCGGAGGATCTCGTCGCGCAGGACGTCGGAGATTTCCTGAGTTCTGGAGGGGCCGGAGGCCGCCATAATTGGTCCTACCAAATTGGTCCGACCAGACTGTAGCATAGGTCTCCCTCGGAACCAAGCGGCCGCATGATCCCGGCGGCGCCACGGTAGTGGAGAACGGGACGCCAGGCCCGTTAAGATTGGGGTTTGCTACCGCCCACATCGTCGGCGAAGACATTCTCGCCTGATCTTCGTTGCCGGTCCTTAGGAGAACACTATGAGATCAACTGTCACGCATCTGTTCGGCCGCGCCGCGGTAGCGACGACTCTGGTTCTAATCACGACGCTCGCGTCTGGATTGGCGCAGGCCGGTACGATCGACCCGGACCGCTCCACGGTCCTGATTACGGGCTCTAACCGCGGCATCGGTTTCGCGTTCGCGGAGTATTACGTGGCCGCCGGTTGGAATGTGCTGGCGACCGCGCGGTCGCCGGAACGGGCGAGCGAGTTGCAGTCATTGGCTGAGGGCTATGAGCATCTGATCATCGAGCAGTTGGATGTGACCGACAACGAGCGCATCGCGGCGCTCGCCGAGTCATACCGGAACACCCCCATCGATCTATTGATCAACAACGCAGGCGTCCTCGGCGACCTCGAGAAACAAACCTGGGGATCTCTGGATGAGTCCACATTCGAACAAGTGCTCGCCGTGAACGTCTTCGCGCCGATGAAGATGATCGAGGCCTTCGCCGATCACGTAGCCGCGAGCGAGCACAAGAAGATCGTTTCGATCACGAGCGGCGCGGGCTCGGTCTCACCGGATCGCGGTGGGGGCGGTGCCCCGGTCTACGGGATCAGTAAGGCTGCACTTAACATGGCCATGCGTAAAGCACGGACCCAATTCGCAGGGCGCGGCATCATCGTCGCACTGATCGCGCCGGGGATGGTGGCGACCGACATGCTGGCGGTCGCAGTCCCGACTCGCTTCGCCGCGGCACAGACACCTGCACAGAGCGTCGCCGCTATGGCTTCTGTCATAGAAAGTCTCGACGAGAGCTATGACGGCCGGCCGCGAAACTACGACGGCTCGGTCATGCCCTGGTAACGCCATTCCGGACCACCCACACGCCGCAGTCGGCGGCGATCTTAAGCAGACAGGGAAGTAATATGCCTACCGTCGTTTATGTGCAACCGGACGGCACCCGGGAAGAAATCGAAGTCCCGGTCGGCTACTCGGTCATGGAAGGCGCGACGATGAACGGCGTCGAGGGAATCGAGGCGGAGTGCGGCGGCGCCTGTTCGTGTGCCACTTGTCACGCCTACGTCGACCCGGCGTGGACGGACAGGTTGCCGCAGATGGAGGACCTCGAGGACGCGATGCTGGACTCGGCGAACGAGCGTCGCAAGAACAGTCGTCTGACGTGTCAGCTCTCGGTCACTGAGGAGCTGGACGGGCTCACCGTCACGGTCGTGCCGCCCTATTGAACGATGGGGTAATCTTACGTGCAGGCGGAACTTTAAAGTCCAGGAATTTATTCAAACGGCGAGAGGTGAGGAGCGGATGTCGGAACCAAAAGTAATGGCACAGGACGTCAGAGATGCCACCGAGGGGATGCTGCGGAAACAGTTCTACGCGGTTTTCACACGGCCCGCGAACGGGCTCGGACCGGTGATGGACGTGCTGGACGAGCATCTGAAGTTCCAGATTTCCCTCGAGGAGCGGGGGATCATGTTCGGGGCCGGACCGTTCTGGACCGACGATGAGCAGGAATGGCGTGGCGAAGGCATGGTGATCATTCGTGCGCAGGACCTCGAGGAGGCCAGGGCAATCGCGGCCGAGGATCCGATGCACGCTTCCGGCGCCCGTGTTTTCGAGGTTCGCCCCTGGCTTCTATGTGAAGGCTCGGTCACTATAAAGCTCAGCCATTCCACGCGCAGTTACGAAATAATATAAAGGAGAGGGAGTATGCGCTCGTACCACACACTTGCGGCGGCGGTCCTGACGCTCGCCGGACTGGCCGCATGCAATGCGCCCGAGCCCAACGCGGTGGCTCCGGCGGACTGGGTTCTGACCAACGGCCAGATACTGACCGTAGACGCGGACTTCAGCATCGTGCAGGCCATCGCGATCCGGGATGACCGGGTACTCGCGACCGGCTCGGACGAGCAGATCATGGCCCTCGTTGGGCGGGACACGGAGGTCACGGACCTGGCGGGCCAGACCGTCGTGCCGGGCCTGATCGACAATCACATGCACTTCGTCCGCGCGACACAGCAATGGTATCGCCACGTTCGCTGGGACGGCATCAACTCCCGCGTCCAGGCGCTCGAGATGATCGGGGAACGCGCGAGTATGCTGCCGGAGGGCGAGTGGGTCGTGGTCATCGGCGGCTGGAACTTCGGTCAGTTTCATGACAACAGCGAGGCCTTCACGCTGGCTGAGCTCGACGCGGCGGCCCCGGACACTCCTCTCTATATCCAGGAAGGTTATCGGCGCGGTTTCGCTAATTCCGCGGCGCTGGCTGCCGCGGGAGTTACGAGCGAGACTGTTATTCCGGCGCGTGACAGTCTCGTGAGAGATGACGCGGGCAACCTGACCGGGCAGCTCGCCGGCCCCGCCATGAGTCTCGTGACCGACTTTATTCCGGCCGTCGCGGATGACGTCTGGTATGCGAGCCTGCAGCAGACCGTCTCGAGCATGCACGCGATGGGACTCACCACGATCTATGATGTCGGTGGTAATTCCGTGACCCCCGCTCACTACGACGCCGTGAAACGGGCGGCCGCCAACAATGACTCGAGCATGCGGGTCTTTTATTCGCTGAACGGCCAGACGGGCGTCGGCGGCGGCTCCGCCGAGGAGATCATCGCGGCGCTCGAGAGTCTCAGCCCCGACACGACGGGTTTACGTTTCGCGCAGTTCGGCTACGGTGAAACCATATATCGCCCGCTGCGGGCGCAACCCTGGCAGATTTCGCAGGAGGACCTGGACAAGCTCGAGGCGATCGCGATTGCGGCCGTGGAAAACGGCTGGCAGTTGCACGAGCATTCGCAGCGCGACGAAAAAATCCGCGATATGTTGTCTGCCTTCGAGCGCGTCAACGAGACGCATCCGATCGGTGATTCGCGCTGGACCATCGCGCACACTGACGGGATCTCGCCGGACTCCATCTTGCGCGCGATCGACCTCGGCATGGTGTTCGCCGTGCATGCCTCACGCCGGAACGTGTCGCCCCAGCGCGTACGAAGTGCGGGCGAAGCCGGCCTGCATATGCCGCCGGCCAGAACCATCCACGAGCTCGGCGGCGTTTGGGGTCTCGGTTCCGACGCGACCACGGTCGCGAGCCCGAACCCGTTCCATACGCTGGGCTGGGTCGTCAGCGGCCGATCCGGATCCGGGGCTCGGACGCTAGCCGACACCGTGTCTCGCGAGGCGGCGCTGACTGCGCATACTCGCACCAATGCCTACATCCTGTTCCGCGAGGATGATCTCGGCAGCCTCGAACCCGGCAAGCTCGCGGACTTCGCCGTGCTCGATCGCGACTACATGACCGTGCCCGAAGCGGAGATCGAGAACTTGTACTCGGTCATGACCGTCGTCGGTGGGGAGATCGCCTACTCCGAGTTGTAGCGAGTCATTACTCGGGCACGACCGCGATGGCGGCGATCTCGAGCACGAAGCGCGGGCCGGTCGCGAGCCGCGGTATCTCCACGGACGTGCTGGCCGGGCGGTGATCGCCGCCCCAGGCTACGGCGATGGCCGCGTTGATCGCATCCTGATTCGCATCCTGGTCGACCATGAAGCGCGTCAGTTGGACGATATCGGAGAGTTGTCCGCCGGCAGCCTCGACGGCCGCCTTCAGGTTCGCCATCGTCGCGGTGGCCTGACTCCCCGCATCGAACGCGAGATGATCGAACTCAGCCGGCACATGCGGATGGCTGTGATAGACCGGCGCTGCCGTCACGCCGGAGAGAAAGACGAGCTTGCCCGAATGTATTTTGATCGCAGGCGTGTACGGCATGTTGTAACCGAGTTCGACGCCTTCCATGTGGATATACTCGTAGCGTTGCGTGTCGTTGCTACATCCGGCGGCGAGTGCCAGCAGCGCAGCGCAGAGGCCGGCGGCCAGGCATCGCGATAGTCGTCTTATGTGGTCGGTTACGGTCATGGCGGGTTCTCCTTCGAATTGGCAGATGGCGCGATCGTTATTATTCATTGCGACGTGCTGGGAATAACGTATAACATGACAACGCCACGGGGAGAACATCATGATGCATCGAATCGGCGCGACGTTTTTTGTGATCTGGGGGCTACTGCACCTCTACGCGGCTTACGGCCTCTATCAGATGGGCGCGGCGATGGAGCCGAGCATGGTCGAAGCGAGAATCGTCCAGGGCGCGTGGCATCTGCTCTTCTTCGGCGTCATTGCGATTGTCGTCGGCATACGCTGGAACTGGCACAACAGCGCGATGGGTTATTGGATCAACATCGTGACGCTGAGCGTCGTCGACGTCGGCTTTATTTTCATCGTCTTTATTCCGCAGCAGCTACCGATTTTTCCGGCCGGCCTGGGGCCGCTGTTCTGGGTGCTGGCCGCGATCTTCTCGACGGTTGGATATCTGCGAGAGGCGCGTACGGCCTAGCCCGCGCTGACGCCTATCTCGCTCTGGCTTTTCGATAGGGCCGATAGGGCCGTCTGAAGTGAACGACGAGCCCGATAGAGAGCAACACCAGAGATACGTACATCGATATCCGCCAATAGCTTGTTGCCGGCTCAATAATCTCGAATCGCTCGACGAATAGCGTCTCACAGGCGCCGTCCCCGGCGTCGAGTCGCGTCGTACTCGTGCCACGCATGCGGTCCTTCTCACTGCCGTAACTCGCCAGGTAGCCGCGGACGCGTATCTGG
>JAZFYK010000251.1:0-2341 GCA_036443505.1 Gammaproteobacteria bacterium
TGACAGTTCTCACAGTAGATGCGCTCGATGCTCTCCGCGATCACCAACCTGATGCCGGCACACATCTCGGCATACGGCGACTGCTCGCGTGAGGAACCCTTGCCACGACGTTTCCCGCTCACGGAGCAAACGAATCCACCGGCCTTGACGCTTCCCCTCGCAACGGGCAGCTCGTCGCCGCACTTGAGGCCTAAATACGGAAATTCGCCGAGCTTGGCGTCATAGTAGTAGCAGATGTACGCAGGAGTGATTTCGTCTGTGGAGATGTTGTCACGCAACTCGAAGTCGCCGGGAAACGTGAGGTCTTCACCTGCGAGCTGGCGCCGCACCAGCTCCGCATCCTCTGTAAGGAAGAGAACGCGCCCAGAAAGGTCGACATGGTCGGGGCGTTTCTTGGGCGAAACGTTCCTCAAGCCGATATTCATGCTGGAAAGATCACGGGACGCTCGCCACCGGGCAAGCTCTCTTGTACTATTGATGTGCCATGTCGAGTGCTCGTAAGCCTCTTGGTCCCTTATGGTTGACCGTCCTCGGGTCGACCATTGCGATGTCATGCAGCGGGGAACCCGACGCCGAGGCAAAACCGCTCATTCCCGAAGTTCACGAACGCACGGGCTACCTTCCCTCGAGTCTCCGAGAAAGTTCGGGCGTAGCAGCGAGCCGTCGCCAAGAGGGCGTCCTGTGGTCTCACAACGACTCGAACAATGAAAACCGTATCTACGCGATAAATCTCCAAGGCGTAGAACTTGCCACTTTTCGCGTGAAAGACGCCGAGAACCGCGACTGGGAAGATATCGCAATCGGTCCCTGTCCCAGGCGGAACGGTGACTGCCTCTACATAGCCGACACAGGGGACAATCTCCACCGCAGGGAAACCGTATCTATCTATGTGATACCGGAACCGGAAATCTCGTTCAGCGAACGCGGTCTGCTTCGCGATACGGAGCACATACAAAAAATCGATTTGCGATACGAAGACGGCCCGCAAGACGTGGAGGCTATGGCTGTCGGACCGCGTGGTGAAATACTGCTCGTCACCAAGGGGCGAAGGGGGCCGATCCACACCTACGTTATTTCGCGGTTGCAACTGTTGGCAGGTCCCGAGACGATCGCCCGATCAAGAATCGACCCCGGCATTCAGCGGCTCCGAATGCTCGGCCGCTGGGTCACCGGCGCCGCCATATCTCCCAGTGGAAAACGTGCCGTCCTTCGAACCTATACCGAGTTATTCTTCTATACCTACGATGAAAGCGGTTCTCTCGTGCACCATGGTGATCCCTGCTTCATAGGTGCATCAGAACCGCAGGGAGAGGGCGTGGATTTTCTCGACGAGAACACGGTCATACTGACGAGCGAAACGCTACTCGGTCGTCCGGGGCCGATTACGCTGGTGAGATGCCCAACATGACGGGTCGGGTGTTGTGCTCACCCGGGATCCTTTCTCGCTACGGAGTAGCAGCGGTGACGCTCATCGTCGCCGTCACGGGAGCATCCGCTCAGTCCGATCCGGATACTACGGCACTTCAGCGCGCCCTGGCCGTGCCAACGACTCGCACGATCGACGCGCACATCAAGTTTCTCGCAGATGACCTCTTGGAGGGTCGAGCACCAGGAACACGGGGCGCGGCGATAGCCGCCCGCTACATCCAATCGCGGTTCGAGGAAGCGGGCCTCCACCCGGGTGCGCCGGATGGAACTTTCTTCCAACAGGTTCGGCTGGTCGGCGTCACTCCGTCGCCGTCGTTGGTCGTCGGAGTCGCACGACGTACCATGGTGCTGCAGTACCTGGAAGACTTCGTCGCGTGGCCCCAAGGCCCAGACCGGAGCGTGATCGCCGATGGAGAGATCGTGTTCGTTGGTTACGGTATCGACGCACCAGCATGGCGCTGGGACGACTACAAGCAGGAGCCATTGACGGGCAAGATTCTGTTGATGCTCGTGAACGATCCGGGTCTCCGCGATTCGTCCGTGTTCAACGGACGAGCAATGACCTACTACGGGAGCTGGACCTACAAACTCGAACAAGCTGCGCGACTGGGCGCCGCTGGGGCCCTGCTGATACATACGAACGAAGGCGCAACATATCCCTGGACAGTGGTGCGGAATTCCTGGTCCGGCCAACAGATCCAAATCGAAGGACAAGCTCCCCAAACACTGCGCTTCGGAGCTTGGGTCAGCGAGCGAGCCGCCCGGCAGATCGTCAGTGCGGCGGGCATTGATTACGACCTCATGGTACAGCGCGCAGCGCGACGCGACTTCCACCCCATCACCCTGAACGCGCATGCCGTCGTCGACATCGCCAGCCGCGTTCGGCGCTTCACTTCTGTGAACGTCATCGGGC
>JAZFYK010000252.1:0-2279 GCA_036443505.1 Gammaproteobacteria bacterium
GTGAGAAAAATGCCGGATAGAATCTGAATAACCAGCACTACTATTGCGAGTACGCCGAACACGTACCATATATTGAAATTCTTGGACGCGTAGTATTCCGTCACGTGATAACGCATTGTTGCCGACAGCGGAAAACGATCGTCGAGCCAACGCAACAATCCGCCCGATGGTTTGCCGACTTCAGCCTCAATCCTCGCCATCAGGCTGCTCCCGTATCCTGCCCAATCAGGATCAGATCATCCCGGACGAACCGGTGCGGCGGAATCCGCAGGTTCGTCGGCGCTGGAACGCCGTTATAGACGCGCCCTGCCAGATCGAATTTCGATCCGTGACAGGGACAGAAGAATCCACCGTTCCAGTCTTCCGTCGGTCGGACATCGAAATCCTCGAGCGGTGCACAGCCGAGATGCGTACACGAGCCTTCAACGACAAGGAACTCGGGCCTGACGGAACGATGATCGTTAGCCGCGTAAATGGGCTGCTGGTTTGCCTCCTCGGAGTTCGGATCCTTGAGATTGCCGGTATTGTCCGACAAGCGCGCCAGCATTTCGTCGGTCCGCCTGAGCACGAAAACCAGCTTGCCACGCCAAAGAACCCGCACCATTTCGCCTGGCTGCAGCGAGCCAAGCGGCACCTCGACGGGCGCTCCGAGCGCCTGTGCCCTGGCGCTCGGCTTCAACGACACCCGAAACGGAATCGACGCGAGGCCTAGGCCAACCACGCCGGTCACGGCAGTTGCAACGGTGAGAAAGTGACGTCTTTTGCGATCAACGTCGTCTGCGGTCATCGGGTACTCCCATACGCTGGCTGGTCAAGGTCGGGTGAACGGCGCTCGCTGCTCATGCCTCAGCAACCTTCTGAGTCACTCACGTGTTCTAGTGGGTGGTTTGATCAGGATACCCTTGCCTTGGTATCACTCGCTGCGTTCTTGTCACGGCCTATATTATCAGCGCGCTTTTGCTTAGTTTCGATACTGATGATTTGCAGCAGGCCCGCTTTGCCGTCAGGATGGCGGTTTTTCGGGACTTGGTGCGGAACCAGTGGCGCATTATACACGGGCGTCGTCGAAATTGGCGAGCAACCAGGTGCGGACACGCGGGGCAAGCAGAGATCCATCGTGGCCAGTTTCAAGTCAGCGCTCGTGTTTCTTTTGCGGTCGATCGTCGTCGGTTTGGCGGTCGCCTTTGTCGTTGTACTCGTCCGTCCGGACCTGCTGCCGGCCATCGGCACGGGACAGGACGGCAGCCCGGCCAGCTATGCCGACGCCGTCGATCTAAGCGCTCCCTCCGTAGCCACGGTCTACACAAAGAGACTCGTGGCGGACGGTGCAGCAGGGGCTGGTTCGACTCGCTTCCGGGTCAACGCGAGCTTTGCGTCCGCCGTCATTATCGATCAGGCCGGTTACCTCGTGACGAACTACCACGTTGTAGCCGAGGCGGCCGAAATCCGGATTCAGCTGAGTGACGGGCGTATTGCCGAACCTGAACGTGTCGGTGTCGACGCAGAGACCGACCTGGCCTTGCTGAAGGTGGATCTTGGCGTATTGCCCGCTATTCGTCTCGGGCGTTCCGCGCAACTGCGTGTCGGCGATGTCGTGCTCGCTATCGGCAATCCGTACGGGCTCACGAAGTCTGTTACGCAGGGTATCGTCAGTGCCACCGGGCGCGGACTTCTGCATCTCACCACTTTCGAGAACTTCATCCAGACCGACGCAGCGATCAACGCTGGTAATTCGGGCGGCGCGCTGATTAACAGTAAGGGCGAGCTTGTTGGCATCAACACGGCCGTTCTGGCACAAGACCCCGGTACCGAGGGCATCGGCTTTGCGATTCCGGTTGACCTCGTGCGCGGCGTGGTCGAGGAAATCAAGAAAAATGGTCGCGTCATTCGCGGCTGGATGGGGCTGGGGCCCGACGATTTGACCAGTGCCGAGCGGGCCGCCCTGGGTCTCGAGGGCAACGTCGGCATCCTGCTGATTGATATCTACGAGGAAAGTCCGGCGGCCGTAGCCGATTTGCAACGCGGCGACGTGATTCTTTCGATCAACGGAGAACCTATTTTGTCGAAGCGACAGGCACTACTGCTGGTCGCTGGCACAAATCCGGGCGACTCGGTCGACATTGTTGCGTGGCGCGATGGCCAGCAGTTTCGTACGACCGTCGTGGCCGGCGAGCGCCCCCCCTGAACATCGCCCACTCTTGCTACCGAGCCCTGTCGTGACAAAAGGATTCATCTCTGTGCGAATACGCCGGGCTCCTACATTGTTTGTCTAGTTGGGT
>JAZFYK010000253.1:0-2126 GCA_036443505.1 Gammaproteobacteria bacterium
CTTTCGTACATCCGTAACGGCCATCGTCGTTGGAGCGCTGACCAGCCTCAGCGCGGAGCCCGTCGCCGCTCAAGGAGACGCCGAAAGCTGCGGCAGTCAGCGAGATCTGGCACTCGTCAACGGCCGGATCTATCAGATGAATGAAACCGATTCGACGGCCTCCTCGGTATTGATCAAGAACGGCCGCGTCGCGTCGCTGGACCCGAATTTGGACGGCGAAGACGACTGCGTCGATACGATCGACCTACGGGGCCGGGTCGTTATTCCGGGCCTGATCGACAACCACATTCACTACGTGCGAATCGCGAATCGTCCTGGCCATGACACTCGAGCGCTGGAGACGACCTTCACGATAACGGCGGCGCTCGACGCGATCGAAGCACGAGCTGCCGAAGTGCCGGCCGGCGAACTGATCACAACGATCGGCGGCATTCGTCGCACACAGTGGGCTGAGGAGCGTTTTCCGACGCGCGCCGAACTGGACGATGCCGCGCCCAACCATGCCGTCTACCTATCCGAGCGTGGTGCGGGTCCCGGGCAGACCAATACGGCCGGGCGAGAACTCCTGCGCGGACTCGGCGTCGTCGTCGCGGACGACGGTTCAATCACCAGAGGGCCGGAGACCGCCAAAGCCTACGACGTGCTCGCAGCCTCGTTGACGAATGAAGACCGAAAGAGGCAGATGACGGATGTCGCGTCGTACTCACTGTCGGTCGGCCTGACAACGGTCATGGACATGTCCGGCACGGTGCCGGGCGTCGGATTCATCGACCAGACCAACGGCTACGACTTTCTACTGGAGATGGTCAGGGAGAACAGCCACAAAGTGCGGACTCGCATTTACTTCCCAGGACTGGATGAGGATGCCGAGTTGGTCCAGCTAATGGGTTATCTGGACAACAAGTGGCCCAACTACGGCCCAGACATGGCCAAGATCGTTGGTATCGGCGAGTGGTCTGTCGGCCGCGACCTGTTCAACGAGCAACCGCTCGGAGACGCGGCACGGCTAGCCCAGCGCAGGATCGCCGAGCGCGGCTGGACTTATCACCAGCACATCCATTCTCCCGCCGAGATCGATGCGCACCTGGATGTCTGGGAGGAACTCAGTGACGAGTTCGATATCGCTGCCATGCGCTGGACGCCCGGACACCTGAGCGATATTACGCCGGCACTAGTCGAACGAGCCGTGTCGATGGGCTTAGGGCTCGGCGCGCACGGCCAGCCGTATCACAGCGGCAGTGCCGCCGGGGGCCCGCCCTGGCGAACGATACTGAACAGCGGTGCCGTCGCCGTCGGCGCGGGATCGGATGGCGCGCGAATCAACGTACTAAACCCCTGGTGCATCATCTATTCCATGGTGACCGGCAGAAACGTTGCCGGCGAACTCACGAACGCCGACGAGACCGTCAGCCGTTACGAAGCAGTCCGCTACTACGCTTCCGTCGAACAGGGCTGGTTTACTAAGGAAGATGACACGCTAGGCGGCATCGACGCCGGCCGGTTTGCAGACCTCGTCGTGTTAAGCGCGGACGTATTCGATCCCGCGGTTGTATCGGACGAGGATATCCGGCAAATGTCTTCAGTGTTGACGATCGTCGCCGGGGAGATCGTCCACGACGCCGGCATTCTCTAGTCAGGGGATCGGCTCATCGAGGACCAGCGCCCGGACATACTTCCCGGGTGGGGAGCCATAGGAAAGCACTTCATCGTGATAGGCACGCAGCGAGAAGTCGTCCCCGAGCCTGGATTCGGCCTCATGCCGCAGATCGATATGCTCCTGGTAACCAACGAAGTAGGTTGACAGTTGCGTAGACGTCAGTTGGGCGCGTGTCCATTTGCCGGCAGCTTCCCGCTCCTCCTGAAACCCGCCCTCTATCATCAGTGCCATCGCCTCGTCACGCGTCATGTCCTCGACGTGAATCGCCTGATCGATGATCGCGTTGACGACCGTACGCAGATACCACTTGAGATTGATGAGACGCATCAGCGGATCGCCGTCCAGGTATCCCTCATCGACCATCGTGCGCTCCGCGTAGACGGCCCAACCCTCGATAAACGTACCCGAAGAGAGCACCGCCCGGAGAACGGAAGGGTACAGATTCGAGTGGGCGAGCTGCAGATAATGA
>JAZFYK010000254.1:0-5529 GCA_036443505.1 Gammaproteobacteria bacterium
GCGGCGAGGCCTTACCCTCGATTCTGGGTTTTACCGTGTGATTGGCCACCGTAATATGCCAGCCCAGGCGTTTGGCACGCTCCACGCTCTCCTGGGTGATCAGGTCGACGTGCCCCAGCGTCCAGCGGAGGTCGTGTGTCGGATACTGCTCGCTGATCTCCTCTGCGATCGACATCATTCGGGAAGCCGTACTGTCCTGCATCGTATGCTCATTGAGCTGCCAGCCGTTCTTTGCGGCCGAGCGCGCGATCAGATGGAAATCGTCATAGATGTGCTGGGGGAATTGGTCGCTCGAACCGGTTGTGTCGTGCAACAGCCCGTAGACGTGTTCGCCGATGCCGTACATGCCATAGCGGTCGTCGCGTTGGAACGACTTTTCCCGATCGAGCAGCTCGGCGGCAGCGATTGCCGTGCGCGGCGTGTCGGCCCAATAACGCTGCGCGTAGAAAACACGCACATCGAGCTCACCCGTCTTATAGAGCGCCGTCACCGGATCGTAAGAACCGTCGAGGTAGCCGACGTCGTATGCGGCTGTGACGCCCATGCTGTTGAGATAGGCGTTAAAGGCCTGCACTTCCACCATGCGCTCTTCGAGGTTTTCCGCGTAGGGGAAATACTCGAGCGCGGCATACATGACGGTACGCCCATCGCGGCTATTGCTCCTGACGACCGAACTGCCCGTGTAGAACTCACCGAGTTGGGGCGCGAGTATGTCCACGGCCATCGTGTTCATATAGAACGCCGTATAGGTTTTCTGGATGAAGACCGGATTGTTCGGCGCCGCGCTATCGAGCTCTTCGCGCGTAAACCCGCCCGCCTTGTCCGCGAACTGCTGCTCGTGCCAGCCGCCGAGAATAAAAACCCACTTTCCGGGGCAGAGCTCATCGGCGCGGGCAGAGATTCGCGCGATAACTTCGGCACGGGAGGTGACGCCGTGAATCCGCGTCTCGTACGCGGCGAAATTGGTCCCGCGGAGATAATGAAGATGGTTGTCGATCAGACCTGGAATCACGGTCTTCCCCTCGAGGTCGATCTGCTCGGTTTGGTCGTCTGCCAGATTTCGAATCGCGGCCGTATCACCCACGGCGACAATGCGCTCACCGCGGATCGCGATCGCGCTGGCGACAGAGAACTCTTCGTCTACCGTTAAGATCTGACCGTCGTAAAGAATTCGGTCGGGCGCCTGGGCAAGAACCAGTGGCGGACACAGGAATGCGAGACCGATAAGTGATCGGATCCAGGCTGGTGTTCGCACGTTGCCTCCTTCAGAGATCGTTATGGTTGAGCGGCAGTCTAAGACAGCGTTTATTCACGCACGAACCGGCTCGCTGCCTCCGGATCACAATTGAATCGGAACATCGTCATATGTGGCGAATAGATCAATTCCCTGCGATGGGTGAGTGGCTCTGCAATGTACTCCGGGTCTTCGAGCACGAATTCCAGCGCGATCCGGGTGCCATTCTTGACTAGACGATAACGCTCCACGACATGTTTCTGCGCGCCGGAAGGTACACCGATCTGGTAGGGCGACCGATGATCTGCGAAATTCGTCGTGTCGACGACCAGAACATCCCCTACCCACCGGCCTGTTGAATGACCCGTCGTGAATCGCTCACCGTTCTCGGGATGTCCCCGGCCGTCCATATAGATGGTTCGCTCCTCGTCGAAATTCTCGCTGCGAATGGTAATAGTCTCGTCGTCATCGTCGATCTGAATCTCGAGCAGGTAGAGACTCGAGGAGACCAGCGCGGCAGGTGTCGGGCGTCCGATACAGGTCGATTCCGGGTTCTCGTCGGAGAGCGGCTCGTACTCGGCCTCGGCGGCCTTGCCCTTGTCGGTCAGTACAAGCTGAGCTCGAAAAAAACCGTCGAACCCTCCCGGATAGCTGGCGAGCTCCGAAGCATTCGCTGTCCAACGGCCAGCTAGCGTAGATGTGCTGGCGGTGACATCCTGAGCAGCGGCTGCCGTATCCAGGGCGACCCCGTCCACCCGCTCGATCGTTTGCCAGACGGCATAGGGCCGCCCGTCCTGAGCGGGATGCGCGCGGACCCTGATCCGGTCGCCGGTCGCTAGCGATTCACGAGTCCAACCCCTGCGTGACAGGCCGTTGAGACCACTCAGCTGTACTGTCCACTCGATTGATTCACCGCGCTCATCCGTGGTCTCGACGGTGAGATAGACGTGCGGATTCCGCCAGTTGAACTCGGCGACCGTCCCCTCGAACGCGATCACCGACTCCATGTCGAGGCCGGCATCGCTGTGATGTGCTGCAACGGGTAAGGCGATAACGAGGGCTACAGCGAAAGTCGTGGCATATCTCATGGCCTACCCCAGCTAGACAGGATTCTTCGTCGCCATTCTACCGGTAAGTCCGCCTAGTCGGCAGACCGAGCTACCCGGGCTCCCGGTAGGTCAACGGCACGCGACAGTCCACCTCGATGAATTCGTAGCCGCGCGTATAGAATTTCTGCCAGCTGACCGTCCACGGAGCGCTCAAGTAACCCGGATCGGTAACGACCATCTCCAGGGCAAGCACGGCCCCGACATCCGGGTCGTCCATGCGTCGATAGGTCTCTACCGTCGTAGTCTGATCGCTCAACGGGTTGCCGAACGGACCCGTGTAATTGCCGAGTAGTCGACTCGTCTCGATCACGAGCGTGTTGCCGTCATAGCGCGCTACCGAGTGACCCAGGTTAGTGCGCTCATCGCTCTCCGGTCCGCGGCCGTCGAGATAGATCACTCGCCGGCCCGCGTACTCTTCATACTCGAAGATGACATGATCGTCGTTCTGAGTCACTCGAACGGGGTGAGGCGTAGAACCGGCCTGGCGAACCAGTCCCGGCGGCTCACAGTGCACTGCCGGGTCGCTGACGGGATCGAACTTCGCCTGCATCGCGACGCCTGCCTCGTTGAACGACAGCGGCGTCCGGTTGCCCGGCGGGCCACCCATGCCGCCACCCATACCCATGCCACCGCCCATGCCGAATCCGCCGCGCCCCATGGTCCAGGCGCCGGTGAAGTTCGGGCGCCCGTCGCTCGAGCTCAGAGGCAGGGACGTGACCCCGGCCTGCTCGTCATAGCCACTCTCGCCCTGCACATCGCGGACGAGAGTTCCGTCGGCGGGATCGAGTTCAGTGATGCTCGCGAACAAGATCATGGGAGAACCGTCGTGGGTCTCCCGTCCCGAAATACGTAGGTACTGGCTCGGCACGATCGTCTCGGCCGTCCAACCCTGACGGCGGAGCAGGTTGGCTGCGTTGCCCGTCGCGACCCACTGCGTCGTCTCACCGCTTTCGTCGGCGACATCGAAGTAGATATTCACATGAGGATTGGTGAAATTGAATTCGGTGACATAGCCCTCGACTTCGATAACGCTCGTTGCAAAGGCAGCCTGAGCCGAGTGGTGCGCGTGAGCGGTGGCGGCACCCAGCAATGCAGTCAGACACACGATCCATAACATCTGAATCTTCATGGATTCTCCGTATTGAGCGAGGGCTTATAGATTGTTTGGCTCCCTGGCCCAGCATAACATTCATACTCGAGAAGGAGACAGGCATCCCAACGTTCGAGGTCATGAAGTACGCCGACAACCCGACGCGGGCTCATCGCTCCCGGAGTCTCATGCTCCTGTTGACGGTGCTCAGTGTCGGCCTCGGCGGCCGTACTCCGGCCGCTCTCGGCCAGGGGGCGGACTCGAGCTTTTCGAGCTATGTGACGATTAGCACCGATTATCCGCATCGCGGCATGTCGCAGACCAACGAGTCGGCGGCGCTGCAGGCTGGTGTGGATTTTCAGCATCGCTCCGGTTTCTTTGTCGGCGCTTGGGTTTCCAATGTGGAGTATGTCGTCGAGGTCTTCAGAGTCGAGCCCCGTGACATCGAACTGGATACCTACGTCGGCTACAGCTGGCAGACGAGCGACTGGTCGCTCGCGGCAACACTCGTGCGATATGCCTACCCCGGCGCCTCGTTTAGCTACGATTACACGGAACTCAGCGGCAGCGTAGGATTCCGCCAGCGATTCTTCTATACGGTCTCCTATACCGACAGCCTCCTGGCACAGGACGCCTCTGCCATGAATCACGAGTTCGGAGTTGAGCTACCCCTGCCCTGGAGTACGGAGTTCGGCGCATCGGTGGGACGCTTCGATTCCGACGATGTACGAGCCGGCGACTATGATCATTGGAACCTGGGAATCTCCAAGCAGGTCCGTCAATTTAGCCTGGATTTACGCTACTACGATACTGACAACACGCTAGTCAGCCACCTCGGCACGCCGTTGCACGAGAGCTGGGTGCTCAGCCTCTCCTACACACTCTAGCGGGGCCCTAGAACGTAGCGATCTGTGCGTCGCAGATATCGGTGCCCATCAGCGTCGCCAACGCACGGCAGGCATGAATCGTCGAACTGCCACCGGAATAGGTCGAGGTATCCGTCAGTAAACGCACGACGTGTTCAACATCGATCTCGGGATTCCTTTCCATGAGTAGCGCGAGGACACCGCTGACGTGGGCCGCAGCCAGCGAATTCCCGGAGAGAAACGCGTAACCGGAGTCGGGTATCGTCGTCAGGATTTCCGTCGCGGGTGCGGGCAGCGTGTACGGCGCACCGGAGTCTGCGACAGTCGAGGGCGAGTGCGCCACGATGACACCTGGGTGGGAAGCCGGAAAGACTGAGCCGAGATTCTCCGGGTCGGGGTACGCTGCGACGACCACGGCCCCCTGCTGGATTGCCTTGTCCAACAGTCGGGATAGCAGCGGGTCGAATGGACCGGCCAAACTCAGATTGATAATGTGCGGCTCGAGCTCGATGGCAACCTCGAGCGCCTGAGCCAGCGTAAAGCTCGAACAGTGTGATTCACTGCTGTCGTCGGCAACGGGCCAACAGGCTCGCAGCGCGGCGATGTCGACGCCCGGTGCGACCCCGACGATACCCTCACTGTTATTGACGACCGACGCGATAATGCCCGCCACGGCGGTGCCATGGACCTCGCCGTGACTCGGCGCCTTCGGCGATCTCACGAGATCATCGGTGACGCTTACCCTGCCATCGAGATCCCGATGGTTTGCGTCGACGCCGGAATCGATCACCGCGACGGTGACGCCGCGACCGGTGGCGAGTGTGTGGGCCTGTTCGACACCGAGATCACGGACGGCGGTCTGCATCTCGGCATACGGATCGTCATAGCGGCTCACCAGCGTCTCGAAGATGTGCATTCGCTGGACTAGATCGACACGGGGATCGGCAGCCAGTCGATCGATTACAGCGTCGACGGCGGCGGTCTCCGGCACTTCGAACACCTCGCAGTAGACGTCGAGACTCCCGATGGGCCAGCCTTCGATTCGGCGCAGGCCATGCTCGTCTGCGAGTTGAGTCAACGTGCGCTCCACGGCGGGGTCGGCGCGATAGCCGCGCCGGCGCAGATAACGCTTGCTGGGCGCGCCAGTGAATTGGAGTGCGGAAGATCCGGCGGCCTGAGGCACGGTGAGCAGGATCTGCCGGCTCGCCGGGACGGGGTCTGCGCGTTGAT
>JAZFYK010000255.1:0-3045 GCA_036443505.1 Gammaproteobacteria bacterium
GGATTAAACGCGCCGCTAAGCGGGTCAAGGATCGGATCTCCCGGATTGACGTATCGATCGATCGAACCACGACCGACCCCACCGACGTCATCCGTATCGATGCCAAACTGGACCTGGAGATCTTCTACGCCCGGCAGAACTTCCTGATCGACGATGCGGGGTCCGCGTGCGCCACCGACGAGTATTTTCACGCGTAACGACGGCACGTCATTGCCGGGGGTATCGAGCGACGAGTGGGCGCTGACGTAATAGCCATGCACGATGAGCCGGTGCGTCTGCGATGTTGCGGGTGGATAACCGGCCGGTACCAACGGGCCCACAAAAAGCTGACTATCCTCGAATCGGGCCGACTGCACGTACAGCGTGCCGCGTGTTAGCGGGGGCGTGTTGGGGGCTTCGCTGACGCGTCTCACGACAACGGTGTCGGCCGCAGGTTGCGCCGCGCGCCCGTATGCCGGGCAGGTCCAGCCGTAGCCATTGTTGGTTCCGCTGACCTCCTCGGCGACGTTGATGCCCCAGTTGGGTCCGCAGTCGTTGCCGACGCTCAAGCCTCGAGGAATCGGCGCTTGCGGAGTTGCCCGGCCCTGGATCTTGTTGGACCGGGAAGTGAGCCCGAAATAACTCGCCATCCGGATGTCCGGCTCCAACGCATCGAGCGCGAAGCGCGCGTTCTCCTGCAGGCGGGCAGCCGACTCCATCACGCGGTAGGCAGTTCTGCTCTGCGTCAACACGGTTACGGCGCCGATCATCAGGAACGAACCGATCGTCAGTGCCACCATGAGCTCGATCAGCGTGACGCCTCTGGCCCGCTGTAGGAGCGGCCGCCTGGCCGCGATTCTCAGGTCGCGCATCACGGCGAATTCGCGCACTTAAGGGCTCGGCCGCCGGGTCCTTCCGCCGCGACGCGCGGCCGGCCCGTATAGCTCACGATGACGGCGCGCGCATGGGCGTTACCCCGGTCGTCGCAGAAGGTCACGGTGCCGTTCGTGCTGCGCCAGCCGAACGGGCGAAACTCGAACAGTCGCCGGTTGGCCGAAATCGATCCTGTCGTCTGCGGCGCATGAAAGTACAACAGCTCCTCGTCGAGGGCTCGGTTCGGTGGGCGATCGTCGTCGGTGTTGACGAACACCATCCAGCCGGAATCGAAGTGGCTCTCGTTACCTGCGCAGGCACGTCGGTCGAGCGTCTTGCAGAGCACGACCGGCATCCCTCGCTTCGCTGCCTCGCTACGAGACAACTGCACGGCAACGACGAAGCCGTTAACGTTCGCGGTCCGTCGCGCGTCCAATAGAAAACCTCTAAACGCCGGCACGCCTAAGGACACGAGCGTTCCGGCGATCGCGAGGACGCACAGGAGTTCCCACAGCGTGACACCGCAATGCCGGGCGTTGACCTTGCCGCTCATGTTCGTTGTTCGTGTCCGAGTTAACGTGGAGGCTACGTCGCAGTCCGCCCGACCGGGGAGCCTAGAAACGTGGCAGTCCCGGCGGATTCGGCGCCACGTTAGGCTTCGTTCCCACGTTGTCATCCGGGGCTGGCGCGGGGTATACTCGTCAAGTTACTGATTTTTAACAAGTAGATCCCGTGACACGAGACGAGATTGCAGACAAGCTTGAGAGCTTCGGCGTGTTGCCGACGCCGCAGCGTCTGGATGTCGGCGAGATAATTTTGTCCCGGCCCCAGCACGCCTCGGCCGACGAGATCCTCGATGGCGTACGCGCGATGGGCGCGCAAGTCTCCAAAGCGACCGTCTACAACACGCTGAATCTGTTTTGCGAGCGTGGACTCTTGCGCACGGTTAAGGTGGATCCGACACGGCAGTATTACGATCCGACGATTGAGCCTCACCACCACTTCTATAATATTGATACCGGTGAGCTGGTCGACATCGAGCCCGACGCGATCTCCATGCAGATCAAAACGGCTCTGCCGCGAGGCACGGAGCGGGCGGGCGTCGACGTGGTGATACGCGTGCGAGACCGCAAGGCGGGTAAACAGACCGCCGCCTGAGACGCCGCCACGCAATCCGCGTATCGTGTGAGCAGTTGAAAGGAATGCCGGTGTAGCTCAGGGGTAGAGCAATTGTTTCGTAAACAATAGGTCCGCGGTTCAAATCCGTGCACCGGCACCATCCCCCCATCCTCATATAGTTGCCGCGGCTACAATCGCGCCCGCTCATTTCACATAAGATTGGAATATCGAACCAAGTCCTTATCTCCAAAGCCCGCCGCCTGTATTTTCGGTTGATCCGGTGTCTCTGGCGGTCAACCGATGTCCCTGAAGCGCGTTGGTATCACTGGACATCCCTCTGACCCGAGGGATCGACTGTTGCAATAGTGAAAGGAGATCAATTATGAAAGCCCCATGGATACTAATCTGGGCGCTTGCTGCAGTGCCCGTCTTCGCTCAGGGCCCTTTCCCGACCGATGATCGCGGTCAGGCCTTTGACGTGATCCTGGACTTCGTCGATGAGGCGAGGGCCGAAGAGCTTCAAGGCAGTCGTGACGCTGTCGATACGTTGCGAGATGAGCTTGTCGCGTTGCGAGATTCGGACACGCCCGATGAGGACGCGATTACCAGCGCGCGCGAGGATCTGAACGCGGCGCGTCGCGACCTGAGCGACGAGCTTCGCACTGAGATCCGTTCCAATGAAGACCTTCAGGCGGAGTTAGAACTCTAGCCCAGGAGGCCCGTCAGGACCGGATCGAAACAGTTGCCGCATTTCGCGACGATCGCTTTGACGCTGTATTGGACGCCGCGACGGATGATCAGGAACCCGTTCTGGTCGACAATCGCGACGCTATCGCGAGCTTGACTGACGAACTCAGATCCCTTCGGGACGAAGGTGCGAGCCGTGATGAAGTCGCCGACCAGCGTGACGAGCTGCGCACGCTACAAAGCGACCAGAGAGAGCTCGTCCGGGATATCGTCGCCGCTAACGAAGACCTGCGGTCCGAGCTGTTGGCAGATGCGCGCGAGGTCAGGCGTGATGTCGGACGAGACGTTCGCGATTCGCGGGATCGCTTCCGGCGCGACCGACGCGAC
>JAZFYK010000256.1:0-13417 GCA_036443505.1 Gammaproteobacteria bacterium
GCATTCGGATCCACGATCGTGAAGTCATCCTCGACACAGGCGACCATGAACAGTGCAACCAGCACGGCCAGAACGATATTCAGTAGTCTCATAACTCGTCTTCCCTAACGTTACCCGCGGCCGGAATGGCATCGCGACTGCCCATTGGCAGCCAGGCAGTGTTGCCATAATGGGCAGATTTCGCCGCCCAAACATTGACTGACATCACAAATCGAGGGGGTAGAGGGCGATTCGACGATTGGACGACGGGCGGCGAAGATTCAGGGTCCGTGGCTACTTTTTGGCCTGATTACTACAACCGGGTATCCGATTTAACATAATATATATTATGCGCACTTATCGGGACGAGTACTCCCAGGCAGATCGTGAGACCGATTCTCAGAAAAGGCCCTAAGTTATTGTTTATAACTCTCCAGTGTCGATTCGGCCGTCGCAGCGCCTGTCAACCGGCAGGCTCGCCGCACGATAGAGTCATTAACGGGTTCTATAGCGCTCGTGCCGGCAGTTGCGGTGTCGTATATGATATGGTTTCGCCCGACTAAGTCGTGCGAACCTCTCGGGTTCCAGGCAATCTAACGGCTTATCGAATCGGACTTACGGGGACGGTAATGCACCAGAAACAGTTAGTAACGAGATCGATTCTCACGTTGATGACGGCATGCCTGACGTTCCTGGCGATGGGCAATGCCCAGGCGCTGTTTACCTCGAAGGCTGAAGTCGAACGTGAATCGCGCCTCCAATGGCTGACCATGAAGCGGTCGCTGCCGATGCCGGAGAATCCCCGTGTGCAGGCCTTCGTCGAATGCATCGCCAACACCATCATCGCCGTGCTCGAGGAACCCTACGCCAGCATGGACTGGGAAATTATCGTGTTCGAGGATGAAGCCGCTAACGCGTTCGCCATGCCGGGTGGGAAGATCGGTGTGTTTACCGGGATCTTTACGGCCGCGGACACGCCGGACGCTTTTGCGACCGTCATCGGCCATGAGATTGCGCACCTGACGCAGGATCACGTCATGGAACGCGCCAAGAAGGGAATGTTGACCGATTGGGTGAAGATGATCGGTACTTCGGCGACGGGTCTGGGTGACCTCGTTTCGCAGGGTACCGATATACTTCTGGGACTGCCGTACGACCGGGGACAAGAGAGCGAGGCCGACCGTGTCGGTCTGCTGTACATGGCCGAGGCGGGCTTCGACCCGCGCTCGAGTCTTTATCTGTGGAGAAACATGTCGGACTTGAGCCAGGGGGCGCCCCCGGAGTTTCTCTCGACGCATCCGTCGGACGACAGGCGAATGGCCGACCTCGTCTCGGCGATGACGCCGGCCTTAATTGCCTACAACGAGACACTCGAAACCCTTGGGCGTCCCACCTGCCTCTAATAGACTGCTAGGGCATTTCGAACTCAATCGTCTCATACCGGGTCGGATCCACGCCTCGCGCGTGCTTCCGGACCACGTCGACGATCAGGCGTTCGTTCCAGCCGACCGTTCCGTCGACCTGCGTGGCGATAAGAGGGTCAACGTCTTCGACGCCCCCGAATGGTTCCAACGCCACGATCGGAATCTTCGCTGCCTTGGCCGCCTCCATCTGATACCTGAGGGAGTCCTGATTCTCGGCATACATCCCGGCCGGGAGGAGCACGATCTCCGCAGTTTGAATCTGTTTGCGTAACGCCTCTTTCCAGGCTTCATCGCCTGTCGATGCGGGAGCCTGGCTCGGGTCGCTGCAGTTCTTATAGAAAAAGTTAGCCGCACTCTCCAGGTACTCGAATACCCGCGCGTAATCGGGGTGATCGGAAAAAGTGTGCGTTACGAAGATTCGTATCGGGTTATCTTCTGACATGATATGAGCCTCGCAGAAGCGTGTCTGACGACCCTACTGCGAGGCACTTGTTTTTGCAACGATCTAGCGACTAGTTGGGTACACTAACCGCAATGAGACTGCTCCTTTACAACATCCGGTATGGCCTGGGCCTTGGGTCGGCCGTGCACTGGCCCGTGCCAGGAGCCGCCTATCTACTGGGGAATCGCAATAATCTCCAACGGATCATCGAGTTCATCAAAGAGCAGGACCCGGATATCGTCGGGCTCGTCGAGGTCGATACGGGTTCGATACGCAGTCGCTGGGTCAACCAGGCCGAAACGATTGCGCAAGCGATGGGCCATTACTCGGCGTACCAGTGTAAATACGCGGAGACGTCGATCAACAACCGACTGCCGATCGTCCGCAAGCAAGGCAACGCGTTCTTAGCGGCTCCCCATGTTCACGGTGAACGGTTCCATTACTTTGATACGGGTATCAAGCGGCTGATCATCGAGCTCGAGTTGGAGAACTGTGCGGTCTTTCTCGTCCACCTGTCGCTTAAGTACCGTCATCGGCAGGCGCAACTCCATCATCTGCACGACCTCGTGGTCGCGGCGGACAAGCCAGTAATCGTTGCCGGAGATTTCAATGCCTTCTGGGGCGAGCACGAGATCTACCTTTTCATGAAAGCTGCGCGTTTGCAGAGTGCTAACGTCGGTAGCCTGCCGTCTTACCCCAGCCGGGCCCCACGCAAGGAGTTGGATTTCGTTTTGTACGGCGACGGCGTCACGGTAACGGATTTCTTTATCCCCCAGGTGAAGTTCTCGGATCATCTTCCGCTGATCTGTGATTTTGAGATAGACAACCAGTCGCTCATAGCCGCATAGAGAAACTCATGGCAACATCGGCTCCGACCTCCCGGCACTGGCACAGGCGTACGGACGCCGACGGTGTGTGCTGGTTGTCATTCGACAAGCAAGAGAGCTCGGCGAACGCGTTGTCCCAGGAGACCGTTCGGGAACTGGCATCGGAGTTGAGTCTTCTCTCGGCGGACCCACCTGCCGGCCTGGTTATCGGCTCAGCGAAAACGTCGGGCTTTATCGCCGGTGCGGATATCGGCGAATTTCGGAATCTGGAGAGCCCGGAGCAGGCAGCCGCATCGGCGGCTCTCGGGCAGGGACTGTGTCAACAGGTAGCGGATCTGCCCTGCCCTACCGTCGCGGCGATCAATGGCTTCGCCTTGGGCGGCGGCCTGGAACTCGCACTCGCGTGCAATTATCGCGTCGCCGTCGAGAGCTATGAGCGCTGTCTTGGCCTGCCGGAAGTACAGCTCGGAATTCATCCTGGATTCGGCGGCACGGTCAGGGCCGTGCAGCTTTTAGGCGCGCCGCTCGCACTGGATCTCATGCTGACCGGTCGATCCGTGTCGCCCGTCGAGGCTCTAAAAATGGGACTCGTGGATCGCGTCGTCGACGCCGATTCCCTGGATGAGGCTGCCGCCTCGATTCTCAAGGAGCGACCGCGGCTGCACAGGCCGCCATGGTATCTGCGCCTTCTGACTCTCGCGCCGGCAAGGCCGTGGCTTGCGCGCAGCATTCGATCACGCGTTCGCCGCCGCGCCAACCCGACGCATTACCCGGCACCCTACGCCATCATCGATCTGTGGCAGCGTTACGGAGCGAGCGGCCCGAATGCCTATTCGGCCGAGGCAAAATCGATCGGTGAGTTGCTCGTCAGCAGCACGAGCAGGAATCTCGTCCGAGTTCACTTTCTCCAGGAGCGTCTGCGCAATCTCGCGCCGAAACAGGGCGGCATAGAACGTGTGCATGTCGTGGGGGCCGGCGTGATGGGCGGTGATATTGCGAGCTGGTGCGCCATGCGTGGCCTGTCCGTCACGCTCCAGGACCGGGCGATGGAGTATGTCGAACCTGCGCTTGAACGAGCGAAAAAATTCTTCAAGCGGCGCTTACGAGCACCCGGGGATGCAGCTGCGGCTGAGGAACGCTTGACGGTCGATCTCGACGCCGAGCACATCGGTACGGCCGATGTGGTCGTCGAGGCGATCGTCGAGGAGCTGGAGGCCAAGCAAGCCTACTTTCGGAAAATAGAGTCCGAGGTTTCTGAGAACGCCATCCTTGCGACCAACACGTCGAGCATCAAGGTCGAGGAGATTGCGGCGGCCCTGGCGAACCCGGGACGCTTCGTCGGCCTGCATTTCTTCAATCCGGTATCCCGTTTACCGCTCGTCGAGGTCATCCGGGGGGTCGAGACCGACGAGGCAGTTCTGCAGCGGGCGACTTCGTTCGTGGCTCAGATCGGTAAGTTGCCCTTGCCTTGCCGTAGCGAGCCGGGGTTCGTCGTGAATCGAATTCTCGCGCCCTATATGTTGGAGGCGATCCGCGCACACGAAGAAGGCGCTTCGTTCGAGACGATCGACAAAGCCGCAGAGAACTTCGGTATGCCGACGGGACCGGTGGAACTCGCGGACCGTGTCGGCCTGGACATCGCGCTGCATGTCACCGGGATCCTGGGCGCAGACGTGCCCGAGATACTGCGCGCGAAAGTAGAGGCTCGTGAGCTCGGCGCAAAGACGGGCAGAGGTTTCTATGAGTTCAAGAACAACCGGCCGCAAAAGGAATCGCGCTACGACCAACCGACTCTGGAGCTACAGGATCGGCTGATTCTTGCCCTCGTCAATGAAGCCATGGCTTGTTACGAGGACGGTGTCGTCGATGACCTCGATCTGCTGGATGCGGGGGTGATCTTCGGCACGGGTTTTGCGCCGTTCACCGGCGGACCGATTCACTATGCGGTCGAGCGTGGGATCGAGGACGTGATCGCACGGCTTGAGTCTCTAGCCGTGCGTTTTGGAACCCAATTCACACCTCGGCCAGGCTGGCGAACATTAGCTGCGGGGTAGTGATGCAAGCCATGTCTTGGCTCCGGGCCGCTATGCTAGACTCCGACGCTTCCCGGCTGGAGCTCATCCCGGGTAGGACAATCAACCGTACACTCAATGGCTAAAAAAAAGCTCGACATCGCGCAACTCAAGGTCTTCTCCCCGCTGGATGGGCTGAAGACGGATAACCTCCACGCGCTGCTTAAGAAGCTCAAATTAGAGCGGCTGAAGCACGGCAAGACGCTGTTCAAGGAGGGCGACACGCAAAAATGCTCGCTCTATGTGTTGTCCGGGACGATAGAACTGCGAGAAGGCGACGAAGTCGTTAAGACCATCACGGGTGGGACGGCCGCGGCACGCAACCCGATCGCGCCCAGGCTGCCTCGCCAACACACGGCCGTCGCGGCAGGCGCTGTCGAATACATCCAAATTGACAGCGAGCTCCTGGACGTGATGTTGACCTGGGATCAGACCGGCTCCTATGAGGTCGGCGAGGTCGATGGCGAAGTGGAGAAGGACAAGGACGACTGGATGACCACCCTCCTCCAGATCAGAGCTTTCCAGCAGATACCGCCGGCGAATATTCAGGCGATCTTCATGCGCTTACAGGCGGTCAGCTATAGCGCTGGTGACGCCATCATCAAGCAGGGCGATGCAGGCGATTACTTCTACATCATTACTCAAGGCCACGTCCTGGTCACGCGTGAGACGCCGCTGAACAAGGAAGGCATCCAACTGGCACAGCTGGTCGCCGGCGACACCTTCGGCGAGGAAGCGCTGATCTCCGAGGCGAAGCGCAACGCGACGGTCACCATGCAGGTGGACGGTACCTTGATGCGTTTAGGTAAAGACGACTTTCAGACCCTTCTGAAGGAGCCCTTGCTCGAGTGGCTGGATCACGATGCAGCTGAGCAGGCCGTCGCCGACGGCGGTCTATGGCTCGATGTGCGCCTGCCGAGTGAATTCGAGGCCTTCCACAAGGACGGCGCCGTGAATGTACCGTTGTACTTTCTTCGGCTGAAGCTCGATATGCTCGATCGCGGATTGAAGTACGTAGTCTGTTGTGACACGGGCCGGCGCAGTTCAGCGGCGGCGTTCATACTGAACGAGCACGAGTTCCAGACCGTCGTGTTAAAGGGCGGGCTGAACCAGGGCAGGCTCGAGGACAGCTAGCTAAAGGGTGTGGGTGGGCTTGTCGCCGCCCAACGCGCCGGCGAGGTAGTTTTCTATTCGTTTCTGGGTATTGCCCTGGTCCTGCTCACTGAACTGCACGCCGACCCCGGCGGTGCGTTTGCCCTGGGCACCCTTCGGCGTAATCCAGATCACCCGGCCTGCGACCGGTATCTTTTCCTTTTCGCCCATGATGCTGAGGAGCATGAAGACCTCGTCGCCCAGGGTGTAGCCGGAATTGGTCGGGACGAACAGGCCTCCGTTGGTGATGAACGGCATGTAGGCCAGATACAGGGCGCTCTTATCCTTGATGGTGAGTGTCAGAAGCCCTGGTTTAGTCATGTTCGCCCTCGTCCCGCCTGAAAATCCAACAACAGCACGCGTAGTGCCAGATCGGCGTTCGTACCTCTACCTAGCTGACTGAGCAACGTCTCAGCTGCTTCAAGCCTGCGAAACAGGCTCTGAAGTGTTAGTGCCTGCCAGGCATTATGCAAGCGATCGACGCCCAAATCTGTGATGGGGTTCGAAACCTCCGGCGCCATCCGGGCCCGGATCACACGCTGAAGTTGGATCGTGAGCCAGGTCAGCGGAAGCTCGATGCCCTCTTTGAGCCACTCATCCGCGAGAGCTTGTGGATCGAGTTTATTATCAGAAATTAGTTGAAATTTCTCTTCAAAGGCATTGTTTTTATTGTGATATTCATTCTCATAGAGTGTCAGGGCGCGAAATGGCGAGCCGCCGGCGAGCGTGAGCAGCTGCGCCCAGTCGGCCCGCGATGCGTCCCCGGATTGCTCGCTGAGCCAATCCATCGAGTGCTCGAGCCGCGGCTGCGGCAAGCTTAAAGTCTGGCAGCGGCTTCTGATCGTTGCCGGCAGGCGCCCGGCTCGATGGCTGACGAGAAAGAAATAGGTATCCGGCGTGGGCTCTTCGAGCGTTCTCAGGAGCGCGTTGGCGGCTGCGAGCGTCAGCGCGTCGGCCGGCTCGAGGATGACGATTTTGGCTTGCCCACCCAGGCTCGTGAGCGTCAACGCATCGGTTGTGTCGCGAACCTGCGCCACCGTGATCGTACGCTTCTCGGGCTCCGGGAAAACCCAATGCAGGTCGGGATGGTGGTCCGAAGGCTCATGCCGCAGCGTCATCGCCGTGCTGGCGGCACCGGCAGCCAATCGTCCCGGAGTTGCTGCCTGCGGCGTCAGCAGCCGGTTGGCTATCGCCAGGGCCAGGTTGATCTTGCCGAGCCCGGCAGGTCCCGTGAGTAACCAGCCGTGCCCGAGACGCCCCTCCCGGTGGGCGGTCTCCAGGCGCGCATAGGGCTCCTTAAGCCAGGGGCAGAGCTGGGTACTGAGCACTTCGGTTCCCGGTGGATGGCTAGCCATTGGCGACGGTCTTCTTCAGCAACTCGCTGAGGTGGGCGTTTAACTCCTGCTTCACGAGTTCCAGTGGTTGGGCGGCGTCAATCCGTTTGATTCGTTCGGGATAACGCTCGGCCAGTTCCAGGTAGGTCGTTCGTACCCGATCGAAAAATGCGCGGTCTTCGCGTTCGAAGTGGTCGGGATCTCGATCGGCGATTCGCTCAATCCCGACCTCGACCGGCGCATCGAACAACAGCGTCAAATCCGGCTCGAGGCCACGTTGTACGGCCCGCTTCAATTGCTCGAGCAATTCGATCGCTGCGCCGCGCCCGCCGCCCTGATAGGCGATTGTGGCGTCTGTAAACCGGTCGCACAGCACCCAGGCGCCGTCAGCGAGCGCCGGTCGAATGACCTCGTCCAGGTGCTGGGCGCGTGCGGCGAACATCAATAATGCCTCGACCTCGGCCGACAGGTCCGCGTGATCGCCCGTCAAGACCCACTGGCGGATCTGTTCGCCGAGCCGTGTGCCGCCGGGCTCACGGGTGACGACCACCTTCTCGCCGGCGGCCACGAGCAGCTGTTCCAGGTACGCGAGGTTGGTGGACTTACCTACGCCCTCTGTTCCTTCGAGCGTGACGAATGCGCTACTCACTGACTCACTCCGCTGGCGCTAGCGCGGCTCCGCGTTACGGCGCCGTTCGAGGTAGCGAGCCACTGCCTGGTTGTGTTCTGCCAGGCTCGCGGAGAAGTAGTGACTGCCATCCGGGTCACCCGTCGCGACAAAGTACAGGGCGTCGCTGTCATCGGGCGCGACTGCGGCGCGGAGTGCCGCTTCGCCCGGGAGCGCGATCGGCGTCGGCGGAAGACCGGAGCGCGTGTAAGTGTTATAGGGTGTATCGGTAACGAGGTCGACGCGACGCAGATCGCCATCAAACCTGTCGCCGAGCCCGTAGATGACCGTGGGATCGGTCTGCAATCGAATGCCGCGCTGCAGGCGGCGGCTGAACACACCCGCGATGCGTTGCCGTTCGCTGCCCAACGCTGTCTCTTTTTCGATAATGGAGGCGAGTACGAGCGCCTCGTAGGCGTTCTTCAGCGCCAGAGTCTGACGTTCGCTCCAGATCGTTTCGAGGGCGTCGATCATCGTCCGATGTGCCTGCCGGAGGACCTCCATGTCGGTCGTGCCGCGCGGGAAACTATAGGTGTCGGGGTAGAACTGTCCTTCGGGATGGACGCCTTCCGCTCCGAGCGCTCGCATGATGGCGTCCGCGTCGGCATCCCCGGCGACGATCGCGGGGTGTTCCCGTAGCGCCGTTAAAAACTCATCGAAGCGCCAGCCCTCTATGACGGTCAGCGAGTGGAGAATGACCTCGCCGTCGACGAGCTGGCGCAGCAACTGCCGCGGGCTTGTCTCGGGCGCGATCTCGTATTCGCCCGCATGTATTCGTTTGGCATCACCCAGCATGCGCGCGTAGAGCGTCAGGAGACGCGGCTCGTCCAGTAACGCCCTTCGAGCGAGATCGTCGGTAACGTTGGCCAATGGTGTCCCCGGCGGTATCTCGAGTCGAGCGCCGGTCGAGGGGATCTCCATGGGTAGATTCAAGGCGCGCCAGCTCAGTGCGCCCGCCGCGCCGAAGCCGCCAACGGCGAGAACGGCCAACGCGACGAAGAGCCGGTTAGGCATGGGCGCCCGCCCCGAGAACACGCATCAGCTTCCGTGTCACCGCACCGGGCTCGAACTGCTGCTGATCCAGCTGACGCACTGGCCAGATTCCGAATACGGCATTGGTCAGGAAAACTTCGTCACTCTCGTTCAACAGGCCGGGGGCGAAATCGCTCTCCTCTACCTCGAGGCCCTGCGCGGGTGCTGACTCGATGACGGTCCGGCGCATGACTCCCTTGACTCCGCAGCGTCTAAGACTCGGAGTCAGTAGTGTATCGCCTCGCACGGTAAACACATTACTCATCGTGCCGCTCACAACCGAGCCGCTCGTATCGGTCAGTAGCCCCTCATCCCACGGCCCCATTTCCCATTCCATGCGCGCCAGTACGTGCTCCAGCCGGTTCAGATGTTTGAGTCCCGCAAGTATCGGGTTCTCGCCGAGACGTAACTCGCAGTTTCGCACGGCCACACCGTCAGTATGGTTAGCAGCAGGATAGTCCGGCCAGGGGCCTATTCCTACGATTCGGGTCGATTGGGAGTCGCCGGTGGGAAGATAGCCTCTGGCGCCCGGGCCGCGAGTGACGATCAATTTGGCGACCGCGCGATCTTCATCGGACCGCAGTGCTTCAAGGTCGTCACGGATTGCGCCAGGGTCGGGTGGCGCGATCTTCAGTCGACGGCAACCTTCCATCAGCCGGTCCAGATGCAGGTCGAGCCGCCGTACCTCTCCATCCAGGACGGCCATCGTCTCGAAAAGGCCGTCCCCGTAGGCCAGGCCGCGATCCCCGGGATCGACCGCCTCATCTGCGCCATTCACGAGCCAGCTCGTCGTCATCAGTAGTCCGCCGTCCGTCCGGATATCGCCACAGGATAACAAGTATCGCTTGCGGCGCCAGAGACGGCGGCCGCACAACGGCTCGTCCATTCAGGGGGTCGTGCCGGGGCCGGCGGTTGACTACAGGCGCTTGAAGAGCACGGTACCGTTGGTGCCGCCGAAGCCGAACGAATTGGACAGCGCGTACTCGAGTTTGGCGTCTCTGGCGGTATTCGGCGTGTAATCCAGGTCACATTCGGGATCCTGGTTATCGATATTGATCGTGGGCGGCACGACCTGGTCCTTCAGAGCCAGCACGGTAAAAATGGCCTCTGCGGCTCCCGCCGCGCCAAGCATATGACCGGTCGTCGACTTGGTCGAGCTGACGGCGAGCCGCTTCGCATGGTCACCAAACGTCCGCTTTATCGCGACGGTCTCGGCGAGGTCTCCGAGAGGCGTCGATGTGCCATGGGCGTTGACGTAATCGATCTGCTCCGGGTTAAGCCCTGCGTCTTTGATCGCGTCGCGCATGCATTGATCGGCGCCGCTGCCGTCCGTCGAAGGTGCCGTAATGTGGTTCGCATCGCCGCTCATGCCAAACCCCGCCACTTCACTATAGATGGGCGCGCCGCGTTTTTTGGCTCGCTCATACTCCTCCAGTACGAGGCAGCCCGAGCCGTCACTGAGCACGAATCCGTCGCGGTCCCGATCCCACGGACGGCTCGCGCGCTCCGGCTCGTCATTGCGCGTGGAGAGCGCTCGCGCAGATGAGAAGCCACCCAGTCCCAACCGAGTTGTTGAATAATCAGCGCCACCGGCGAGCATGACATCGGCATCGCCGTAAGAGATCAGTCTCGCCGCGAGGCCGATGCAGTGGGTCGAGGTCGCGCAAGCGGTCACGAGCGCCAGGTTCGGTCCCGTCATGCCGTAGTCGATCGAGATATGGCCGGAGACCATGTTGACGATGCTGCCGGGCACGAAGAATGGAGAGATGCGCCGTGGTCCGCCCTTCATGTATCGCTCGAAATTCTTCTCTATCGTTCGCAGCCCGCCGATACCTGAACCAATAAAGATACCGAAACGATGTGCCTCGCCCTCGGGGACCTCCAGGCCGGCATCCTCGATCGCTTGCTTGCAACTCGCAACGCCGTAGTGGATGAATAGATCTGCATTGCGGGCATGCTTCGCCCCGAAGTAGGGACTGACATCGAAATCCTTGATCTGGCCCCCGATACGCGTGGCGAAACCCTCGGTATCGAATGTGTCGATCAGGCGGATGCCACTGATGCCGTCACGAACACAGCGCCAGCTTTCTGCAGTATTGTTGCCGACGGGTGAGACGAGTCCCAATCCCGTTACGACGACACGTCGCCTAGACACAGGTGTTCCCTGGGGTGATTAGATAGAAGAAGGGGTAGTAGCCTGCTAGGATTCTTTCTTGCTGGCTGTGACGTAATCAATGGCATTCTGGACCGTGGTGATTTTCTCGGCCTCCTCATCGGGTATCTCAGTTTCGAACTCTTCTTCCAGAGCCATCACCAGTTCTACAGTATCCAGGGAATCAGCCCCTAGATCATCCACGAACGAAGCATCGTTCTTGATTTCATCTGTCTTGATACCGAGCTGCTCAGCGATGATCGCTCTGACTTGGTCTTCGACACTACTCATGCGTGTGGTACCTCTTCGTGAACGTACAGGCTACACCTTCGGTCGGCCCGATGTGGCGCGTATTGTATGGGAATCAACTGGGGCAATCTACAACGCCGGCAAATCGCCTACTAACAGATATAAAAACAACGAGTTGCACGGGCTTCTCGTGCTCTAAATCATCGCCAGGCCGCCGTTGATATTCAAGGTCTCTCCGGTGATATAGGCGGCGGCATCGGACGCCAGAAAAACGGCGGCTGCGGCGATGTCCTCCGGCGTGCCGAGCCGGCCCGCTGGAATCTGTTGGCACAGCGCATCGGTCTGTGAGGTATCCAGATCTCGGGTCATGTCGGTGTCGATAAATCCGGGCGCGATCGAATTGACGGTGATATTTCGCGATGCGACTTCCTGCGCAAGCGACTTGGTAAAGCCGATCATCCCCGCCTTCGCGGCGGCATAGTTGGTCTGCCCGGGATTGCCCGTGAGTCCGACCACCGATGTGACATTGATTATCCTTCCGCTTCGGGCTTTCAGCATGCCGCGGAGTGACGCTTTACAGAGGCGATAGAGTGACGAGAGATTGGTGGACAGGACCTGGTCCCACTCCTCGGTCTTCATGCGCATCAACAGATTGTCACGGGTAATACCTGCGTTGTTCACGAGGATGCCGGGCGTACCTTCGGCTCCGCTCAGGTCGCTGAAGAGCGACGCGACGGAATCCAGGTCACTGATGTCCAGCACCATACCGCGACCGCTCGCGTCGCGCTCTCGTAGCGACGCAGAGATCGCATCGGCCCCTTGCTGAGTTGTCGCCGTGCCGATCACGATCGCTCCCTGGAGACTCAGGGCTTCCGCGATAGCTCGCCCGATTCCTCTGGATGCGCCGCTCACGAGCGCGACCCGCCCGTCGATTCCCGGCCAGCGATTGAGCTCTGCTAGATTCATAGAGGCTCTCCAGACGTCTGCGAGCGCGAGAGTATAGCGGACCTACGCCAGAGGGGTTCTCGGTTCACGGCTGCGCCTACGGGTTTATGCTATCTTCGAGGCTTCTCCCAGATGGGTCAGGCGAAGGTAGACGCATGTCATCCGCTAGGTCAACGGTGGGGCTCCCCCAGCGAGGATTTACGCTCATCGAAGTCATGGTCGTGGTCGTGATCATCGGTCTCCTGGCCGCCTTTGTGGTGCCCAACCTGATCGGGAACGTCGATAGGGCTGCGGTCACTCGCGCCAAGGGAGATATTCGCATCATCGAGACGGCACTGAGCCTGTATCGACTGGACAACTTTCGTTACCCGAGTACCGAGCAAGGCCTGCAGGCTCTCGTCATCAATCCGGGCGAAGCAGCGGCGCAGAACTGGAAGCCCTACCTGAACAGCGTACCTTCGGATCCCTGGAACAGCCCGTATCAGTACCTTTACCCCGGTCAGCCGCGTGATGGCCAGCAGCGTGAGTTCGATGTCTTCTCCTACGGCGCCGACGGGCAGGAAGGCGGCGATGATATCGATGCTGAAATCGGTAACTGGAATCTGGACTAAACGCTCACCCCTCCGTCGAAGCGGCGGCGGGTTCTCGTTCATAGAGCTTCTCGTGGTGGTCGTGATCATCGGGGTGTTCGTCGGTGCCGCAGTTTTCTCTCTGGGCGTCGTCGGCAGCGATCGCGAGATCGAGAGAGAGGTCTTCCGGTTACGCACGCTGCTTGAACTACTCCGCGAGGAGGCCGTCATGCAGAATCGCGACTACGGCGTGCTCTTCAGTGAGACAGGCTACCGGTTCTATATCTATGATCTCGAGCGCCTGCTGTGGTTCGAGCCGACCGATGATCGATTCCTCAGTGCGCGCCGGTTACAAGAACCCTTAAGTCTCGGACTCAAGCTTGAAGATCGCAACATCACCCTGGAAAGCGAATTCGAACCGGATATTCTGGAAGAGCCCGCGCCACACGTCGTCCTACTCGCCAGTGGCGAGATGACACCGTTCGAAGCCGCTTTCTATCGAGAGTTAAACGGCGGCCAGATACTGCTCAGCGCCGAACTCAATGGCACGCTCGAAGTGTCGCAGGTGGGATT
>JAZFYK010000257.1:0-2063 GCA_036443505.1 Gammaproteobacteria bacterium
GATGTTCGTAGCCCTGGGCCATGTTGACCGTCGAGGCCATCGGATATTCCAGCCCGGCGGCCGCGGCCTGCGGGTAATAGTTCGACTGGTTCGTTCCGACGAGCAGCGTGAAGACCCAGTCGGGCTTGGCCGCCTGAATCCGCGCGATCGAGGTCGTGAAGTCCGAGACGCTCAGCGGAACGAACTCTTCCTCAACGATCTCACCGCCGACGAGCGGCGCAAAAGCCTTGGTCCAGGCCGCCGTCAACTGGCCGAAGTTGTAGTCAGCCGCGATGGTGTAGACCCGTGGCCCGAACTTCCGAATCATGTAATCCACGACGGGGATCACCTGCTGCTCGCAGATCGCACCGGTGCAGAAGGTGTTGGAGTCGGCGACGCCGCCTTCGTACTGGTTGGTGTAGAAATAGAGCTGCTTGTGCTGGTCGACGATCGGCCGGATTGCTTCTCTCTCAGCGCTGGTAAAGCCGGCGACCAGGCAATCCACCTTATCTTCCTGGATCAGGCGACGGGTCAATTGCTGCCAGATGTTGTTGTTGGACTGTCCGTCCGGCCCGAGGAGCTCGACCTCGCGGCCCAGCAGGCCGGACTCGCCGGAATCCACCAGGACATCTTCGTCCTCGATGAAGGCCATGCCCGAGCCGGTGAGCTTTCCGCCGTCGTCGACGACTTTCAGGTCCTTGTCGCCGGCCCCCATGATCGGGGGGGCGGCCGCGAAGTTGCTCATCGAGCCGATCCCGCCGGAGGCGACGGGACCGCCCTTGAGCGTCTTGCCTTCGTTGATCTCCTTAACCGCGAGCAGCGCCCCATGATATTTCTGAACGCCGTAGACGGCGAGATTGCCTGACAGGTCCTCGATATGGCCGATCTTGATCGGGCCCGTACTTTGCGCCTTAGCGGACCGGATACGAGGTAGGACCGTGGCGGCCGTGATGGTTGCTGCGGTTCCGGTTAGGAAGTCCCGGCGCCGGATACCAGGGGTGGAGTCGTCGGTGTCCTGGATCGCGGAGGTGTCCTGCTGGACCCTGTCGTCGGTCTGTAGCGGTCGCCTTTCTCTTCCTTTCGTCATCATCATCTCCCTGTTTTCCTATCTTTCATGATCATTATGGTTGCCCGGCGGTGGTGGCGACCGAGCGTGGGTGGCGTACCTCTTTTCGTGGATTGAGACCTCTTTCGGTCCGCCATTTGCGTCCTCCCTCAGGATGATGTCTTGGTCTCGCGCCGCAGAGTGAACGTCCGGCGGCCAGGCCAAATTTCTGATGTGATCGGTGATTATGTTTGGCCTTCTATCAACCGGGTTTTCCCGGATGATTCCTCCCAACCACCGAAGACGGTAGCACACTTGTGCTTTGCTCGAAAGCGTGATCCTGGAACCCGGTTCGGGGTCTTGGGATAGGGCGCTCGGTGTGTCCGAGACCTCTCCGAGACGCATTTGGGTGCGAGAAACCTGTCATTCGGCAAATGCCGAGAGGCCGGCGCCCGCCGGTTCAAGCCTATTGCGGCGATGACACGGCGAGTCACATCGGCGCCACCTTCGGCCGCAGGCCACCGACCCGTCGCAGAATCTCCGCGAACAATCGCCGTGGAATGGCGATCTCGGCAAGCTGGACCGCGATGTCCCGACCGTGCCGAACCACCCTGTTACCGATCTTGATCCGCTCTTCCCGCAGCGTGATGAACGACCAGTGCTCGGCCTCCTTGGGCAGCGCGAATTTCTGCTTGTGGCTACACCCGGAAGTCAGCACCATGCCTCCGGCACGTCTGCTTATCACCCAGCTTCGGACGTAGCAGGGGTAGGTCGCGGGAGTCCGTAGTTGACCCAACACCGACATTCTAGTTGGAGTGTCAAACCTGCTCACACCAGGAAATCGTCAGCCTTGTAAATTCCAACGAGAAATCCCGGAGTGGAGGCTTTGACGCCTATATCTCCAAGCTAGCGAACCTGATAAGTTGGTTGGGGCGCATGCTGGCCGCGATGGGCTTTGGCAACCATCTACGACCGGATGCCCTCAAAGGTGATCGCTTGGCTAAAATCAGATCAACGATAGGAGCCGGCAATACTCATT
>JAZFYK010000258.1:0-3294 GCA_036443505.1 Gammaproteobacteria bacterium
AGCAGCGGCGATCTCGTGATGCTCATCGCCGTCCTCGGTTGGGCATTTTATGCGGTAGAGCTACATCGACAGCCCGAGCACCCCAGCGGCAGCGTGTTGCTGTTCTTTATCGCCTGCACGGGGCTGATCACAGTGTTGCCTTTCTATATCGTGGAAACGATATTCGTCCGGGAATTCGTCCCGAGCAGAAACGGCGTGGCGGCCATCGTCTATCTGAGCGTCGCTGCGACCTTGTTGGCCGTTTATTTATGGAATCTCGTGATACGTTCCGTGGGCGCAATGCAGGCCGCGCTATTCCTCAACCTGATTCCGGTGTTCGGAGCCACCTTCGCGATGCTGTTCCTCGGCGAGAGCTTGTACGCCTATCACCTCGTCGGCGCCGCGCTCGTGTTCTCAGGTATCGTGATGGCCGTACGGGATCAACTGGCCACATCATCAGATCGAATTTGAAATTAGTGCGTTAGGGGAATTTTATGCCGTGATGCTGTAGCCGCGTCGGTAGTCCTCAACGGGGCGGCAGGCCACCATGACCATCTGCCCCGCTCCCGGGCAGGATGATCGAGGAGGCCGATTCACGACGGAGTTCCTCCAGACGTTCCATCGCATCGGCGAGGGCGGCTTTGGCGCTGTCGCCGAAGTTGGCCACGGCAGCGTCCAACGATGTCGCTTCAACCTCGAAGTTGAGTGGCAGCGCGCCCGCCGGCGTGATGATCTGTGTCTGTCCGACGTAGACGTCCTCGCGAGCGTCGTCGCGGGTCCCGTCGGGCTTGATCGGGGTGAGTTTCTGCAGGCTGCCCACTCGGCGGTCGGTGAAAGTTTCCTCGCGGTAGAGATTGTCGGTCTCCATCTGGATTTCGGGTACCTGTGTGTTTTCTGCCATCGTTTTGCGTCCGTCCGCCGTCGCTATAAGATCGAGCTCGAAGGCGCATAGGCTAACATCGTTTTATCTCCGACGCCGGTCACGGCGCTTCGCGGCACCCATCTGATAAGCTGCCGGCCATGCGCAAGCTGCTGGTTTTTCAACACGTTCCGTCCGAGCCACTGGGCACGCTGGACAGTCAATTCAAGGCCGCTGGCTTCCGTGTCCGCTACATCAATTTCTCCCGTCTCGCCGAAGCTCGTCCGGACGTGAGGCGCTACCATGGACTCGTCGTGCTCGGTGGTCCCATGGGCGCGGATCAGACCGATCGCTATCCGCATCTCGAGGTAGAGAAGGACGCGATCCGGTGGGCCGTGGATGCCGGGATACCGGTGCTCGGAATCTGCTTAGGGGCGCAGCTCATCGCGAGCGCCCTGGGTGCCCGCGTGCGTCGGAATCCAGTTACGGAGATCGGCTGGTTTGATGTCGAGCCGACGGCAGCAGGCTGCGACGACGCTCTGTTCTCGAAATTCAACGGTGCCGAGAAGATCTTTCAGTGGCACGCCGATACGTTTTCGCTACCGCATGGGGCCCATCACCTGGCAGAGTCCAAAGCTTGTGCGAATCAGGCGTTTCGTTTCGGCGAGAGCGTCTATGGCCTGCAGTTTCATCTCGAGGTGGACCAGGCGCTGATAGAGCGATGGCTGCGGACGCCCGTCCATGTCCGGGAGCTCGCCGGCTGCGGGGCGACCGTGAGCCCTGGGCGGATCCTCGCGGACACCTCCGAGTTTATCGATCGTTCCATGGCGCTGAGCGAAGCGTTCTTCGGTGAGTTCATCGAGCGGTTCTATAGCCGGCGGCGACGAATCGCGCTGCCGTCGCGCTGAACGGTTCTGGGACGCCGGGGCTAACGAAGCCGTGACAGCGCAGAGCTGAGTTCACGCCGCGCCGCGGACGCTTCCCGTTGGGCGGCCGCGACCTGCCGACTGAGATCCCTGACTTCCCGAGTCAGGGTACTGACCTCCCGCTCCAGGGCGTCGATTCGGCTCCGTGTGGCCGGATCGGCCTCGTTGGAGCGGATCGTTCCGGCACTGGCGGTTGTCCGCGTGTTGAGCCGGGTATCGAGCGTGGCGAGCTGGCTCTCGAGCGAGGCGAGACGCTCTTCGACCGTCAGTTGGACGCCTGGGGTCTGGCTGTAGCCAGCAGGCAGAAAACAGACAGCGGCCCCGAACAGAATGTGTCTAGCCCGCATATAGCTACCCTAGCGGTCGCCGCGCTCAGTGTAGGAGCAACGGCCTCGTCGCGATGCGTCGTCGCGGACCATCGCGGCCAGGCGGCCGCTCCTACATCTTCAGGACGTTAGCGCCCCATGCCCATGCCGCCCGCGCCACCACCGTGCGTCGCCTCGATCTGAATGCTGATGGTGACATCGGTGCCGATGTTGGGTGCGCCGAACGTCATGCCGTAGTCGGACCGGTCGAGACTGGTGGTCGCACTGAAGCCGACCTTGTCCGCACCGTTACGCGTCTGACCCATGAGATTCTGCGTGACATCGAGCGTGACGGGATTGGTCTGGCCCAGGATCATGAGATCACCATGGACGGTGAGGTGATCGCCCATCGCCTCTACCCCGGTGCTGACGAAGTGCAGCTCCGGATGGGTCTCCACGCCGAAAAAATCATCCCGCTTGAGGTGGTCGTTCAGCCCCTGGTGGAACATGTCGACACTCGCGGCTTGGATAGTGATATCGAGCGAGCTTGCGCTCGGGTTGTCCGCGTCGAAGTTGAACGTGCCGCCGAATTCGCGGAACAGGCCACGCATGACCGAGTACCCCTGGTGGTTGACGTCGAACCAGATTCTCGAGTGGTTCGGGTCGATGTCAAAGGCCATGGGCTCGGCGCCCGCCTGCACGGCGAACCCCAACGCAAGAAGCGCGATTACTGCTAAACGTTTCATGTGATCTCCCTCATCGTAGGATTAATGTTGTTAGCTCAAGAGCTTGCCCGGCAGCCCGGCTTGGACGGCCCGCAAGCAACGATCTTGGTCCTGTCGCGGATCTTAGCGCGATTTGGCACGAATTGCCCGATTCACGCCCCTCGCTCGGCTCCCGCGGGCCAGGGAACTTGTTGTTCTACGCCGTGTCTCAGGGGGTTCCCGGTGATCGTGGGCCTCGTTTGCGTCCGGTCGCTGGAAACGCTAGGTTGCAGTGACCAGGCTAGCGCAATGCTGCGACGGGTGGTCTTCTCAATGAGCTTCACGCAACGAGTTCTTCTCGCCATGTTGGCTGGCGTGATCGTCGGCGTGCTCCTCAATGCTTTCGGTCCGAATTTTCAGGCCGTCAGCGATTTTCTCGTCGACGGGCTGTTCTATGTCGTGGGCACGATATTCATCTCCCTGCTCAAGCTCATGGTCGTTCCCCTGGTGCTGGTCTCGCT
>JAZFYK010000259.1:0-2009 GCA_036443505.1 Gammaproteobacteria bacterium
TTCCGGAACGGGATTCCTTGGGGGGGAACACCTCCCTATTGAACAGAACGCGGGATTATCGGGACCAAACGCCCGCTTGAATCGCCTATGCTCGGCACTAGGCCGAGCTCAGACGAGAACCCACCGATGTCAAGCTTCCTCAAAGTGCGTCTCGGCGTGATGATGTTCGTGCAGTACATCGTCTGGGGGTCGTGGTATGTCACGATGAATACCTACCTGACCCAGGAACTCGGATTCACCGGGTTGCAGGCGGGCGCGGCGTTCGGCACCGTCTCGATCGCAGCGCTGGTGTCGCCGTTCTTCGTGGGCCTCGTCGCGGACAGATTCTTCGCGACCGAGCGCGTGATGGCGACGCTCTATGCCCTGGCAGCGGTCTTCATGTTCATGGCGGCGCAGGCGACCTCGTTTGCGGGCGTGTACACGTTCTTGCTGTTGTTCTGCCTCTGCTACTTTCCGACAGTCGCGCTCAGCAACTCGATCACGATGCAGCAGGTGGCCGACGTCGCCCGTGACTTCCCGCCGATCCGTATGCTCGGCGCCGTCGGCTGGATCGTCATCAACAACGTCATCGGGGCGATGGGCGTCGAGGCGACCAACGTGCCATTCCTGTTCGGCGCCGGCGCCGCGGCGGTGATGTGCGTCTTTAGCCTGGTCGCACTTCCGCACACGCCGCCCCGTGCGAAGGGACAAGCGGTTTCCGTGCGAGAGATTCTCGGCCTGGACTTCCTCACCACGATGCTGAAGGATCGGGCCTACATCGTCTTCGTGATCGCGTCCATCCTGGCGTGCATCCCGCTGACGTTCTACTACTCGTTTGCCAATCCCTACCTCAACGAGGTCGGCGTGGTGAACGCTGCGGGGAAGATGACGTGGGGGCAGGTCTCCGAGGCGCTGCTGCTTCTGGCGATGCCGGTCGTGCTCCGCGTCATCAACGTGCGCCAGGTGCTGCTGCTCGGCCTGTTCGCGTGGGCGCTGCGCTACTTCCTGCTCGCGGTTGGCAACGCCGACACGGGCATGTGGATGTTCTACATCGCCATTATCGTCCACGGCATCTGTTACGATTTCTTCTTCGTCGCCGGTCACCTCTACACGGACCAGGTCGCGCCGGCGCATCTACGAAGCACGGCACAGGGGTTCATCACGTTCGTCACCTACGGCGTCGGGATGCTCATCGGGTCGTACCTGTCGGGTTACGCGCTCGACTATTTCTCGACGGCGTCCGCCACAGGTGAGCTCGTGCGCAACTGGTACGGCTTCTGGATCAGCTCGGCGATCCTCTCGGCCGCAATCTTCCTGCTGGTGTTTTTCTTTTTCCGGACCAGCGTGAAAATCCAGAAGGTGCAGGCGGCTTAGCACACGGGCGTACGCCTGTCGCGGCTGCCCGGCCGTGAAGTGCTGGCTCCGTAAGCGGCGAGGGTGGTCGTGGCGCAGACGAGCAACGCGGTTTCAGGGTCACCGGGACCCTGTGGCTCGACCCAGTGAAGGTGCCCGCCGCTGCTCAGGAACCCGGCGGGCGAAAGCTAGTGGTAGCGGGGGTGCGCTACAGCCCATACACCGGCGCGCTACCGACGCTGCCGCTGGCGGCCGAGGAGGAAGTACACATCGTCGATGCGCTGGGTGGCCCCCAGCACGCCGGCCCCCCAGGATTCATAGAGAGCGGCAACCTTTGCCGCTATCTCATCGATGTCAGTCATTGAGGCAAGTCCTGAGATGAGGTCATCCTTCGGTCGTCAGGTATCTGGGCGTAATTCGAGGCAGAGGCATGAATTCTGCTCATGAGTTCGGGAGGGAATCTGTGACTAGGGTACAGCGGCATCACGGACAGATTCTCGATCGGCTGGGCTTTATCCTTCCCTGCGTAGTGGTAGGCATAGTTCGTGACGACGAGGGCGTTGAAGGGTTCCGGCGCATCGGGACCTCCACCGGCAAGTTTCGACACGAGGTCTTCGATGTATCGATACCAACGCTTTTCTCGGAGATCGATACCGGGCGTGGGCACCACGTTCAGA
>JAZFYK010000260.1:0-7951 GCA_036443505.1 Gammaproteobacteria bacterium
ACCGATTAGCTCCACACTCGCACCAGGGTACACGTGCTGGTCGGCCACGGCCGAGACGTCCAACGTCAACAAATCCATAGAGACCTGTCCCACGATCGGAACGCGGACGCCGCCCAGATACGCCTCCCCACGATTGCCGAGAGCACGCGGTATACCGTCCGCGTAACCGACGCCGACCGTCGCCAGCCGAGCCGGGGGGTCCATCCGGTGCGTTGCGCCATACCCTACGGTCGTGGGCTCCGTGACGGACTGCACCTGCAGCACCGGCGCCTGCAGGGTCACCACGACTTCCATCGGGTTCGGCGCGTCGATGAACGGGTTTCCTCCGTAGAGCGCAATCCCCGGACGAACGAGGTCACCTCGATACTCCTCGGCCGTCAGCAGACCGGCGGAATTTCCAATGGAGATCTTGGCCGCGGGCAGTCGCCGGCAGTAGCGTCCGAAACGTTCGACCTGTTCGCGGTTGAACGGATGCGATGGCTCGTCCGCGCAGGCCAGATGAGTCATCAGGTACGAGATCTCCAGTCCTTCCAACACGCCTGCGTCGCGCGCGAGCCGACTGCCTTCCGCCATATCCAGGCCCAACCGGGTCATGCCCGTGTCGATATGAACCATGACGGGATAGTCTTTGGCGTCAGCAAATTCCACCCAGCGTGCGATCTGCTCATGGGAGTTGAGCACGGGGATCAGATTAGCTTCGCGAAGCGTACTCTCCTCCCCCGCCTGCGCCCCGACCAATACGAAGATCTCGGCCGTCGAGGACTGCTCTCGCAGCTCCAGGCCTTCCTCTATCGTGGCCACGAAGAAATGCCGACAGCCTTCCTCGAGAAGACAGTTCGCGACCGGTTCAACGCCGACTCCATAGGCATTCGCTTTCACGACCGCACCGCATTCGGCAGGTGCCGCAGTTTCTCTGAGCAGGCGATAATTACGTGCCAGCGCGTCGAGATTGACGGTCATGAGACCGGTACTCGGTAGATTCGTCGCAGGGGTCACAGCGTGATCTGTTGTCGTTTGAATCCTGGCCGCCGCTAGCTATTCGGGCGTGGCCACTCTACCATACCGACCCCTCTCCGTTCTTTCCGAGCGCGGCTAGCCTGGCGCTCTACGGTCACGATGGATCAATCGTTTCGTGCGTACCGCCTTCACCTGAGTGATGGAAACATCCGGGGCGAGTTGGAGACGATAAATCGAGCTGAGCTCAAGCCCGGCGACATTCTCGTCCGGGTCGAGTACTCGAGCATTAACTACAAAGATGCGCTTGCCGCGACCGGAACCGGCCGTATCGTTCGCGAGTTTCCACTCATCGCTGGCATCGATCTTGCGGGCGAGGTGTTGGAGTCCTCCGATGATCGTTTCCACCCCGGCGACAAAGTGTTGGCGATCGGCTGCGGCCAGAGTGAGACCCGGGATGGCGGCTACGCGGAACTCGCTCACGTCGACGCCGAGTGTGCGATGCATATCCCGGATTCGATGGATACGCGCACGGTCATGGCGCTCGGCACGGCCGGGTTTACGGCGGCCCTAGCCGTCCACCGCATGGAACAAAACGGGCAACGTCCCGAGCTTGGACCCATTGTGGTCACCGGAGCGACAGGCGGTGTCGGTAGCGTCGCGATCGACCTACTCAGTTCACGTGGTTACGAGGTGACGGCTTTAACCGGCAAGGACGAACAGCAGCGTTATCTCGAGTCACTCGGTGCGACTGAAGTTATCGACCGCAAGACCCTGGAACTCGGAACGAAACCACTCGAACATGCGATTTGGGGTGGCGCCATCGACAATCTGGGCGGCGAGATTCTTGCCTGGCTGACGCGCACCGTGAGACCTTCGGGTAACATTGCGAGCGTCGGACTCGTGGCCGGGCCCGAGCTTGAGACGACCGTCATGCCGTTCATATTGCGCGGCGTCAGCCTGCTCGGCATCAACATGGAAGTCGGGCACGAGTTGCGTGCGGAGTTATGGGAGCGCCTCGGGAGCGATCTCAGGCCACGCCACCTGGAGCGGATCGTGGCCCGCGAGGTGGGCCTCAGTGAACTTCCTGGTTGTTTCGACGCCTATATGAATGGCTCGGCGATAGGCCGGACACTGGTACGGATTCAGGAATCTTGATGATCTGGAGAGTTCAGCAGATGAGAAAATACATAATAATTACACTGTTACCAATTGTTTTTATTACATTTTCACCGGCTATCGCCCAGCCCGATATGGCGGCGATCCTCGCCGACACGAGTCGCCCGGCAGCGGATCGGGATCGCGACGCCGGCCGCAAGCCGGACCAGGTCCTCGCATTTTTCGATATCGGCCCGGGCGATAAAGTCGTGGATCTACTCTGTGGCGGCGGCTATTACACGCGGATTCTCGTTCCTGCGGTGGGACAGGAAGGTGAAGTCTATGCCGGCAACAATCCGTTCTTTCAGCGTTTCGGTGAGGAAGCCCTCACCGCGCTCCTGGCCGAACCCGGCTTCGAACGCGTCCACCGTATAGACGGTCCCGCGGACGAGGTCGCCCTGCCGACGGACGGGTCGCTGGACGCGGTCATCATCGTGCTCGCCTACCACGACCTCTGGCTCACGGACGAGGATCGGAGTGAATTAAATCGGCGGGTCTTCGCCGCATTGAAACCCGGCGGTGTCTACGGAATCATCGATCATCACGCGGCAGCGGGCGCCGGAACGGACGTAATCCAATCGCTACACCGAATCGAGGAGCGTGTTGTCACGGACGAGATCTCGGCGGCCGGATTTTCGTTAGCCGCGAGTGCGAATTTTCTCGGTAACCCGGATGACGATCGTTCGTTGCGGATTTTCGATCCGAGCATCCGCGGCAACACCGATCGCTTTGTCTTGCGATTCGAGAAACCCTGAGTAGCAGGCGGTTCGTGCTACTGCGTTCGCCGCCTGAGATAGTAGTCGTATGGCGTGCCGGCACTGCGGCCGTTGATCCAGATGACCAGCATGCCTTCCAGTACATGCGCGAAGCGCACGGGTCCCAGATCGATCGGCTCAAGACCCATTCCCTCGACGAGCGTGGCGACCGTTGCCTTGGCTTCGGCGTTATTGCCGACGAGCGGAATCGTCACGGGCCCGCCCGAAGACTCCGGATCGATCATCGTGCGGTAATTGAGTGTGTTGAACGCCTTGACGACATAGGCGTCGGGCGCCAATGCCTGGATGAGCTCAGCGTTGGAGGTCGCTACCGTGTGCATCATGAAGCCATCGTCACCCGGTCCGACCCGGTTCGTCGGATCGATGATGATTTTTCCGGAGAGATCCCCAAGGCCTGCGACGACTTGCTCGGCGACCTCACCGGGTACCGCGATGACGACGATATCGGCCTGAGCGGCGGCTTCAACCTGCCCGGTCGCTGACGCGTTACCACCCGTGCGGGCGACGAGCTCGTTCACTTCGGGCCGGTTCGGATTGCGGGAACCGTAGACGATGTCGTGTCCTTGCATGGCGAACTCAGGACCCAGCGCGCCGGCGACGTTGCCGGTACCGATCAGGGCGATGGTCTCGGCCGAGGCCTGGAAGGCTGCGGTCGACGCGACCGAGAGCACGAGGACGCTGGCAAAGATCGAGCTTGCACTGCGGATAGAGGGTTTCATCACGGCTCCAGAGGAATGAGATTGGTTGAAAGTCTTGGCGCTTCCTGGAAATCCTGGTGGATCTCGCGCGAGCGATAGTAGCCCAAACGGTGCGGCTTTGATATTTGCTGACCCGTGGCCGCAGAGCCGTTCAGGCGCCCTGGGATAACAGCGTGGCGTTGCCACCGACCGCGGCGGTATTGATGGTCACGGTCTGCTCAGTGACCAGTCGAGTCAGGTAGTGTGGTCCGCCGGCTTTGGGACCGGTTCCGGAAAGCCCCATGCCGCCGAAAGGCTGTACGCCGACCTGGGCGCCGATCATATTGCGGTTGATATAGACGTTGCCCACGCGCGCCCGCTTCGTGATGTTTTCGGCGAAGGAATCGATCCGGCTGTGTATGCCCAGCGTCAGTCCATATCCCACATCGTTGAGCTCATCGACTACCGCATCGATTTCATTCGAAGCGTAGCGTACGACGTGCAGCACCGGCCCGAATATCTCCTCGGTCAGATCGCCTGCCCGATCGATTTCGAGCACGGTCGGGGGAAAAAAGACTCCCTTCTTTTGCGGGTCCGTCAACTGGCATTGATACAAGATACGTCGGGACCGCGAGGCAACGTAGTCGGTAAGCATTCGCTTCGCCTCGAGGTCGATCACGGGCCCAACGTCGGTACTCAACAGTCCCGGATCACCGATCACGAGTTCCTTCATGTGTCCGATGAGCATTCGCAGCACGTCATCGGCCGTATCCTCCTGCAGGCAGAGCAGGCGAAGCGCCGAGCAGCGCTGTCCGGCGCTGTTGAACGCCGAGTGCACGACATCCCTGACGACCTGCTCGGCGAGGGCTGAGCTGTCCACGATCATCGCGTTGATGCCGCCCGTCTCGGCAAGCAGGAAACCGAGCGGCCCGTCACGCTCGGCCAACGCACGGTTGATGGTGTTCGCAGTCTCCGTCGAGCCCGTAAACAGGACCCCGGCCAAGCGTGGATCCGGGAGCAAAGCGGCGCCGATAGCTCCTCCCTCTCCCGGCAGGAAATGGAGTGCGCCGGCCGGCACGCCGGCTTCTATCAGGATCTCGACCGCGCGCGCGGCCACGAGGCCGGCCTGTTCGGCGGGCTTTGCCAGGACCGTGTTGCCCGCTGCGAGCGCCGCCGCAACCTGGCCCGTGAAGATCGACAATGGGAAATTCCACGGACTGATGCACAGGCATACCCCGCGTCCGCGCAGCCTGAGTTCATTGTGTTCTCCGGTCGCGCCACGTAGCGTCAGCGGCGCAGCGAACAGGCGCTCGGATTCCACGGCGTAGTAGCGAAGAAAGTCCACGGCCTCGCGGAGTTCGGCGAGGCTATCGGTCAGCGTGCGCCCGGCCTCGCGGACACAGCGTGCGACCAGCTCGGGTCGATAAGACTCGAACAGCTCCGCCGCCTTGCGTAGCATGGCGCCACGTTCGCGTGCCGGCAGTGCGCTCCAGTCGGTGTGAGCGCTGTGCGCGGCGTTGAGCGCCGCCAGGGCCGTATCGGCAGCGGCGTACCTGACGGTCCCGGCCGGGTTCTCCCACGCGTAAGGATCTCTGGACTGCATGAGGTCACCGCCCGCAACTTCTCCGTCCACGATCGGCGCGGTCTTCCAGTCACCGTCGGCTGCAGAACGCAGCGATACGGCCAACGAATCGAGCTCCCCGCCGTCGGCAAGATTGATCCCTGCCGAGTTGCGCCTCTCCTGGCCGAAGAGGTCTACGGGCAACGGGATGCTCGGATGCGGCAGCTGATCGTCCAGCTCCGCGGTGACGACGACAGGGTCGGCGACGATCGTCGCCGCAGACTCGCCCTCATGAATAAAGCGATTCACGAACGACGTGTTGGCACCATTCTCGAGCAGCCGCCGGACCAGGTAGGGCAAGAGATCTTCATGGGCACCGACGGGCGCATAGACCCGACACGGCCTGCTGTTCGCCGCCGCGTCGATGATCTGCGCGTAGAGTTCCTGCCCCATCCCGTGGAGCCGCTGAAACTCGAACTGCTGCTTCGCACCCGTGTGCAGCAGCCACGCGACCGTGTGGGCATTGTGCGTAGCGAACTGCGGATAGAGATGAGGGCCGGCGTCAAGCAGGGCTTTCGCGCAGGCCAGATAGGAGACGTCGGTGCTCGATTTGCGGGTAAAGACGGGGTAGCCCTCGAGGCCTTGTTCTTGTGCACGCTTGATCTCGGTATCCCAGTACGCTCCTTTCACGAGCCGGACGGGTATCACTCGCCGCCGTGCACGCGCGAGGTCGGCCAGCCAGCCGACAACGAACACTGCGCGCTTCTGGTACGCCTGCACTGCGATACCGAGGCCGGACCAGTCGACGAGCTCCGTAGATCGCAGGACCTGTTCGAAAACGGCCAGCGTGAGCTCGAGCCGGTCGGCCTCCTCGGCGTCTACAGTCAGTGCGACATTGCTGTCCCTGGCAACGAGCGCCAGCTGCTTCAGGCGCGCGGAGAGCTCTCCGAGCGCGCGCTCGCTTTGTGCGACCTCGAAGCGCGGCGAGAGCGCTGAGAGTTTCACGGAGATCCCGGGCGCCGCCACCCAGTCATCACCCACTTCAGTATCAGCCCCGATCACCGGGATCGCCTCCGCGTAGGCGTCCAGGTAGCGCTCGGCATCCGCCGCTGTGAGGGCCGCCTCACCCAGCATGTCGAAGGAATACCGATAGTCACGCTCGCCTTGCTGTCCGGCGCGCTGCATCGCTTCCGCTATCGTGCGGCCCATAACAAACTGATGGCCGAGAATCCGCATCGCCTGCCTCAGCGCCGTGCGAATAACGGGCTCGCCCAATCGCCCGACCGCCTGTGTCAATGTCGCTGCCAGGCCGCGCGCTGCCGTTTCTTCCTCGCGGAGCAGCCGCCCGGTCAGCATCAACGCCCAGGTCGAGGCGTTGACGAACAGGGATTCGCTTCGATCCAGATGTGCCCGCCAATCGGCGTCGCCCAACTTGTCGGCGATGAGACGATCGGCGGTGTCCGCGTCGGGGATACGAAGCAACGCCTCCGCGAGGCACATCAGGACGACACCTTCGGCAGAAGACAGATCGTACTCGCTCATGAACGCATCGAGCCCACCGACATCCCGCCGGTTGCGCCGCATACCCTCGACCAGCTTGATCGCGGTCCGGTTGATTTTTCGCGCGTCTCGATTCGGTAATCGAGCTTGCGCAAGCAGCCGGCGAACGGTGTCGGCCTCGTCGGCGAGGAACTGGCGGCCGAGGGACTCATCCACCCGAAGGTGGGATCCGGCAGGGGCAAAGATCCAGGGGCGCGCGGGTGCGTCCATGAGACAAGTGTAGAACTTCCGGGGCGTCCGCGGACACTCGCTTGAATCGACGCTAGAAGCGAGACCTCGATAACTCCACGTCAGCCTCCTTCCATGCGTCCTGGAAGTCAGCATAGACAGCTTGGGCTTCTTCAGTTTTGCCTTGTTCCTCAAGGCTCTGCCATAGCCCGAAGAGTGCCCAGCCGTCATTCCGGTTCCACGTCATGTCTCGCCGGTAGACGCGCTCTGCCTCGACTGCGTCGTCCGCCTCCATCAGCGCCGCCCCGAGATAGTGCCGCATCGGTTGAGCCCAGTCGGGCGGCTCCGTATACGCGAGCGTGTCTTCGATCGCCACGGCCGACTCGAAGGCGGCGATGGCGCCGTCGAGATTACCTTGCGCCTGCATGATTTCACCCTCCAGTCCGAAGGCGGCCAGTTCCATCAGTACCGCGACCGAATTTGAATCGCGTTGTATGGTCTGCGAGTCGGGATCCTCAGCCACGGCCCTGAGCTGGCTGAGCGAGCGCGCCGCAGCTCCCAGTTCGTCGCGTCCTACCTGGCCACTACCCTGCGCGTAGTACCACATGCCGTCGAGATAGAGCGTACCCTCCATGCTGCGCTCATCCGCAAGGAGCTCATCCCAACGGCCAAACATCTTATTGACGAGCCATCGTGCCGCGATCGTTTTGTCGGCAGCTCCACGACGTATCCTTTCCTCCGGCTCGTGCGCTATCGCGTCGCCGGCAGCCGCGACGGCTTTGGCGTAACTCCCCTGGATGGCGGCCGAATAACGGATGAAGTCATACGCGTGCCGACGGTGGTTCTGGGCGGATAGCGGGTAGGTGCCCGACTGCGGGAACGGGAGGTCTCCCCAAGCGGCCAGGAACGCTACATCCGCAGCTATGGAGCGTTCGTTCTGCTCGATAGATCTCGTGTGCTGGCCGACACGGATGTAGATATGCCCCGGCATATGCACGACGTGTCCCGCGCCGGGCATTAACGCCTCCAGGCGATCCGCCGCGGGCAAAGCCTGCTCGGGCATGTTCGATGACTCAAGCAGATGGAGATAGAGATGA
>JAZFYK010000261.1:0-4168 GCA_036443505.1 Gammaproteobacteria bacterium
CAATCACGGTCGCGCCGGCACAGACGCTCACCGACAAGGAATATCAGACCATGCGCGATGCTTCGATCGCGGTGTTGCGAAAAATCGGCGTCGATACGGGTGGCTCGAATGTCCAGTTCGCAGTGAATCCCAGAGACGGACGCCTGCTGATTATCGAGATGAACCCCCGCGTGTCGCGCTCCTCGTCCCTGGCGTCCAAAGCGACCGGCTTCCCGATCGCCAAAGTCGCCGCGAAGCTTGCAGTCGGTTATACCCTGGATGAGCTACGCAACGATATTACCGGCGGAGCGATCCCGGCGTCGTTCGAGCCCACGATCGACTATGTCGTGACGAAGGTACCGCGGTTTACCTTCGAGAAGTTTCCCCAGGCTAACGACCGCCTGACGATACAGATGAAATCTGTCGGGGAAGTCATGGCCATCGGCCGAACGTTCCAGGAATCGCTGCAGAAAGCGCTGCGGGGCCTGGAGACCGGGGTCGATGGGCTGACGCCCGTGTGTGAGTCGATCGCGAGCGACGAAGAGCGCGCGGCGCTCACGCAGGAGTTGCGCATGGCCGGTGAACGGCGGATCTGGTACGTGGCGGATGCGTTTCGTCTCGGGATCCCGTTCGCCGAGGTCGCCGAATTGACTGCGATCGATCCCTGGTTCCTGAGTCAGATCCAGGATCTGGTTGGCGAAGAGGCTGCCCTCGGCGGCACCACGGTCGAGACCCTGGATTCGACGACCCTGCGCCGGCTGAAGCGAAAAGGCTTTAGCGACAGCCGGATCGCGACGTTGTTGGGCTCCGAAGAATCCGTAGTAAGACAACGACGCTATGAACAAGACATCAGGCCGGTATTTAAAAGAGTCGATACCTGCGCCGCCGAGTTCGGGAGCCATACGGCGTACCTGTATTCCACCTACGAGGAGGAGTGCGAAGCGGACCCGACCGACGCCGATAAGATCATTATTCTCGGCGGTGGGCCGAATCGGATCGGCCAGGGGATCGAGTTCGACTACTGCTGCGTCCATGCGGCCTTTGCGCTCAAAGAGGCCGGTTTTGAAACCATCATGGTGAACTGCAACCCGGAGACGGTATCGACGGACTACGATACCTCGGATCGGCTGTATTTCGAGTCACTCACGTTAGAAGACGTGCTTGAGATCGTCGCGAAAGAAAAGCCAAAAGGTGTGATCGTTCAGTACGGTGGTCAGACGCCGCTGAAACTGGCTCGATCGCTCGAGGCGGAGGGCGTGCCGATCATCGGCACTTCACCGGAATCCATCGACCTTGCCGAGGACCGGGAACGCTTTCAGCAACTCCTTCAAAAGATCGGTTTGAAGCAACCGCCGAACCGTACCGCGCGCACCGAGGAAGAGGCCGTGGAGATGGCCGAGGAGGTCGGTTACCCATTGGTCGTCAGGCCGTCGTATGTCCTGGGCGGCCGCGCGATGGAGATCGTTCATGCCGAAGACGAGCTCAGGGAGTACATGGCCGAGGCGGTCAGCGTGTCGAACGAGAGCCCGGTACTACTCGATCGTTTTCTGGACCTCGCCGTCGAAGTCGATGTCGATGCGATTGCCGACGGCCACGAGGTGATCGTGGGCGGAATCATGGAGCACGTGGAGCAGGCCGGCGTGCATTCCGGGGATTCCGGGTGTTCGTTGCCGCCGTTCTCCCTTGACGAAGCCACTCAGGATGCTCTGGGCGAGCAAGTCCGCCTCATGGCCGTTGAATTGGGGGTGGTGGGTATCATGAATACCCAGTTCGCGATCCAGAACGGGGTGATCTATGTTCTCGAGGTCAATCCGCGCGCCTCGCGTACGATTCCATTCGTGTCCAAGGCCATCGGCCAGCCGTTGGCAAAGATCGCCGCGAAGGCCATGGCGGGAATAACGCTCGCGGAGCAGGGCATCGTGGCGCCGACGAAACGACCGTATTTCTCCGTCAAGGAATCGGTCTTTCCGTTTATCAAATTCCCGGACGCCGATCCGATTCTCGGCCCCGAGATGAAATCAACGGGTGAGGTCATGGGGACCGGCGGCACGTTCGGCGAGGCCTACGCGAAAGCGCAGCTGGCCTCCGGTGTCTTACTGCCGCAGGGGGGTACGGCGCTGATCAGCGTCCGCGATCAGGACAAACCGGCGGCCGTGGAGCTCGCTCGGGCGTTGATCGATCGCGGTTTCGAGACCGTCGCGACGGACGGTACGGCCAGAGCCCTCGCCGAGGCGGGCGTGGCGTGCCGACGGGTCAACAAGGTCCGCGAAGGGCGCCCGCATATCGTGGACATGATCAAGAACGATGAGTTCAGCCTGATAGTGAATACGACCGAAGGTAAACAGGCCATCCGCGAATCCCATTCCATTCGGGCGGCGGCGGTACATCAAAAGGTGACTTATTACACGACTCTGGCGGCCGCCAAAGCCACCTGTGACGCCTTGGAACATCTGGACAACGTCGTGGTGAACCGCCTGCAGGACCTGCATGCCGGGGCGACGCCGGGATGAGCAAGGTACCTCTGACCGAGCGCGGCGCTATCAAGCTCCAGGATGAGCTGAAACGCCTTAAGGCGGAGCGTCCGCAGATCTCGGCCGCTATCGCTGTCGCGCGCGAGCACGGTGATTTGCGGGAGAACGCGGAGTATCACGCCGCGAAGGAGCAGCAGGGGCTCGCGGAAGCGCGTATTCGAGACATCGAAGGCAAGCTCTCGAACGCTCAGATAATCGAGCTGGACAAGGTCAATGCGGCCGGCAAGGTCGTGTTCGGTGCGACCGTTCATCTCGCGAACGTCGACAATGACGAAGAAACGCGCTTCCAGTTAGTCGGTGAGGACGAAGCGGACATCAAAAGCGGCCGGCTGTCGATCAGCTCGCCGATCGCCCGCGCATTGGTCGGCAAGGAAGAAGGCGACGTCGTCGACGTCGAGACGCCCGGCGGCAAGCTCACGTACGAGATCACCCGCGTCGAATACGGGTGAGTGCCGGTGGCGCGAAAGTCAGGTTCTTCTTCGCATTGGCGTCTGCACGAGCGTAAAGATCATTATGTCGAAAAGGCCGTGCGGCAAAACGTGCGCTCTCGAGCGTACTTCAAGCTCGAGCAAATTCAGGCGAAGGCGCGAATACTGAAGCCCGGAATCGCGTGTGCGGACCTCGGCTCGAGTCCGGGAGGCTGGAGCCAGTACGCAGCCGGCATTGTGGGATCCCGCGGCGAAATCTGGGCCGTGGACCTGACGCCTATGGAACCGCTGCCCGGCGTTCAATTTATCCAGGGAGACTTCACAAATCCCGATACGCTCGAGGCGCTCACGGACGCGTTGCCGGACGCCCACCTGGACCTTGTAATGTCCGATATGGCCCCCAATATCACTGGTATCCGGGCCGTGGACCAGCCGAGAGTCATGGTGTTGGCCGAGGCAGCGCTGGCCTTCTCCGAGACGACCCTGCGGCGCGGCGGCGCCTTCGTCGTGAAGCTGTTTCAGGGTGAGGGGGTGGAGGACTTCGTCAAACTCGCTGAGGGGCGATTTCAGAAGGTACGCCTGCTCAAACCGCAAGCCTCAAGGCCTGAGAGCCGTGAGATCTACTTGCTGGCGAGAAACTATCGTATGTAGTAGGGTCTAACGCTTAGACTCAGTATAAAGGTCTCGAGGGTAACGCATTGAACGACCTGGCAAAGAACATCATTCTTTGGGTGGTCATCGCGGTCGTGCTCGTGACGGTATTCCAGAATTTCGGAACGCCTAACCAGCGCATCACGACCGTGCCTTATTCGCAGTTCCTGTCCTACGTGGCGGACGGCTCCGTCGAAGAGGTCGTCTTCGACGGCGACGCGATTCACGCAGTCCGCCTGGGCGAGCAGTTCATCACCTACAACCCCGAGACCGACAACACGGCTCTGATCGGCACGCTTCATGAACACAACGTGATCATTCAGGCCAGTCCGCCGAAGCAGCAATCATTCCTGTTGCAGCTGTTCATTTCCTCGTTCCCAATCCTGTTGCTCATCGCCGTCTGGGTCTATTTCATGCGGCAGATGCAGGGCGGCGGTGCCGGTCGCGGTGCGATGTCGTTCGGCAAGAGTCGGGCCCGTTTGCTCGGTGAAGATCAGGTCAGCGTGACGTTCGCCGACGTCGCGGGGATAGAGGAAGCGAAAGAGGAAGTCGTCGAGATAGTCGAATTCCTCAAGGATC
>JAZFYK010000262.1:0-15820 GCA_036443505.1 Gammaproteobacteria bacterium
ATCGCAGCGTACGGCGCGGATGCCTTCCGACTCTACGAGATGTGCATGGGGCCGCTGGAGCAAGTGAAGCCCTGGAACACACGCGGCGTCGAGGGTACGCATCGATTTCTGAACAGAGTCTGGCGCCTCGTCGCAGCAGAGGATGGCGGCGGACTGAACGAGACCGTTCAGGATTCACCGCCATCGACTGAACAGTTGCGTTCCCTACACCGGACCATCGCGAAGGTCACGGAGGACATAGAGAGCCTGCACTTCAACACCGCCATCGCGGCTTTAATGGAATTCACCAACGCTGCGACCAAATGGCCCGTGTTGCCGCGTGCTGTCGTGGAACCAATCGTGCTGATTCTGGCGCCGCTCGCGCCTCACATCGCGGAGGAACTCTGGGAACGACTAGGACACGAAGACTCCCTGGCCTACGCGGCGTGGCCTGAATTCGACGCCGAGCTCCTCAAGACCGAGACGATCGTGATCCCCGTCCAGGTCAACGGCAAGATTCGGGGACGCATCGAAATACCCGCTGACGCAACGGAGGATCTGGTCCTGGAGTTAGCCCGGGAAGACGGCAATGTGTCCCGCTATCTGCGAGGCAAACGAGTTACGCGGGCGATCTATGTCCCGGAGCGAATCGTGAACTTCGTGATCGGTAACTGAAGCAGCAATACGACTAACGCACCGATTATCACACCATAGTTCCCCCAGCGCGCGTAGGGTGTAATGCCCGTGAATCCCTGGACAGCCCCTTTGAGAACATGTGGCTCGAACTGCGGGGATCGTGCTACGACACGGCCGTGGGGGTCGATAATTCCCGATACGCCCGTGTTCGTCGCACGCAGAATATATCGCCCAGCCTCGGCCGCCCTGACTCTCGCGATCTGTAGATGCTGGTGCGGGGCGATGGAATCTCCAAACCACGCATCGTTGCTGACGTTGACGAGAAGGGTCGCCTCGGGGAGATAGTGCAGTTGCTCCGACCCGAATACGTCCTCATAGCAGATCGTTACGGCGATCTTCTCGCCGGCAACGTCGAGAGGGGGCTGGCCCGCTTCTCCTCGCACGACATCGTTGTACGGCAAGCTCATTAGCCTCAGCCAATTGCGAACAAAGCCGGGGACCGGGAAGTACTCCCCGTAGGGGACCAGGTGACGCTTGACGTAGAATGCCGGCGGATCGCCGAGGGCCACCAGGGAATTCTGAAACGCGCCGCCTTCGGGATCAGCTCTCAGGATCCCGAGCATCACGGTACTCCCGTGTTGATCTGCCCAGCGCTCAATCTCAGCCAGATAATCGACGACCCGCTCATAGAGGCTCGGGATCGCGGCTTCCGGCCAGACGATCAAGTTACTGCCTTCGCTCTCGTAGGTCAGGTCGCGATACAGGTCGAGTGTCGGCGCGAACTGGCTCGGTTGCCACTTGAGATCCTGGGGTACGGCACCTTGCACTAGCGCTACGGTAAGAAAACCTTCCTTCGGTTGAGTCCAACGCGCCCCGCTGGCCAGGAACGCTCCGCCCCATAACGCCAGCAGAAGAACAACGGCGACGCCGCGCATGCGCCGCGAACCCAGACTGAGCGTCACGAGAGCACCGGCCGTCACGAGTACGGCCCAACTCATGAAATAGACACCGCCGAGCGCAGCGTAACCCATGAGCCAGGAGTCGGTCTGACTGTAGCCGGCAGCCATCCAGCCGAAACCGCTCAGGAACCACCCGCGCCACCATTCCGTTAGTACCCATAGGGCCGGGAAGACCCCGAGCCAGGCGCGCGGCCCATCAGTCGTGAACCATCTCGCGGCCAACCACCCCGTGATCGCGACGAAGAGGGAGAGCACGGCGACGAAGGAAATAGTCAGGAACGCGGCGAGGGCAGCGTGCGTTGGACCGAAGTCGTGGATACTGATGTACACCCAGTGTACTCCGGCGAGAAAACTCGCCGCCCCGAATGCAAAGCCCAAGCGGAATGCGCGCCCCGGAGTCGCTCCGCGCCACGCGACCATGAGCACACTAAAACTGATCGGCGCAACCCAGAATAGGTCGAACGGCGCGTAGGCGAGAGCTAGCAGCCCCCCCGCGGCCAGCACGAGCAGGTAGCTCAGCTTAGCCTGCATATCGCATCAGTGATGGATCGCGACGAGGCCGTCGCCGTCGCTCCTACAACGCATCTAAAGACCATTGCAGCGGTGTCAATCAGCGCCGGCGCCAGGAAGGCGGGTAGCCTCCAGCGCATGAATACGCCTGCGATCCGCGCGTAATACATTGAATCGGAACCCGGAGACCTCGAGCACCTCTCCCTTGCGTGGCAGACGTCCGAGCTCGTGCATGATGAGGCCGCCGACGGTATCGTACTCCTCGTCGCTCAAAGCGATGTCGAAATACTCGTTAAAGTCGTCGATTCTCGTCAGGGCGAGCACAATGATCCGCCCGTCATCCTGGACCTGAATGTTCTCCGCCTCCTCCGGGTCGTGCTCATCATCGATGTCGCCGACGATCTGTTCGAGTACATCCTCGATCGTTGCGAGCCCGGCTACCCCACCGTACTCGTCGACGACGATCGCGATATGGTTATGGCTTTCCCTGAACTGTGTCAGGAGGGAGTTCAGTCGTTTACTCTCCGGAATGAATACCGGCTCACGGAGCAACTCTCGCAGATCGAGTTCCCGGGTCTCCTGGCCGTCTCTGAACCGCTTTAGCAGATCTTTCGCCAACAGGATGCCGACGACCTGATCGCGGTCTTCGCCGATGACGGGAAAACGCGAGTGGCCGGACGCCAGGATCGTATCGAGCAGCTCGTCGAAGGGGTCCTCCGGATCCAGGACTACCATATGGGACCGAGGCACCATGATGTCTCGGACCTGCGTTTCCGAGACCTCCAGGACACCCTGGAGCATCGCATGCTCCTCACCGGCCAGGAGGTTCCGCCGCCGGCACTCCGTCAGATAGGCGGCTATACCCTCTCTGCCGCCGTCCTCGGCACCGCGGCGCCGAAACAACCGAGACCACCAACCGGACTTTGCGCCGATGCTTTTATTGGAAGGTAATTCGTCAGGCATCGATGCCCCGTATCTTGCAATCCTCGTAGGCGGCTTGCAAGCGATCACCCGTCGCCAGTGGTCCAACAAGACTATATTGATGGACCACTAGTAGGGATTACCGAAGCCCAAGGATTTCAGAAGCTCTATTTCCCTGGCTTCCATTACCGCAGCCTCTTCGTCGCCGCCATGATCGAAATCCAGCAGATGCAGTGCGCCATGGATGGAGATGTGCGCCCAGTGGGCTTCCAGCGTCTTGCCCTGGGCGCGCGCCTCTCGCTCGAGTACCGGGGCGCAAATGACCAGCTCTCCAACCAGCGGTAGCTCATCCATTGCCGGCAAGTCGGATTCGTCCACTGGAAAGGACAGAACGTTCGTCGCTCCCTGGGCGTGCCGATAACGCTCGTTGAGCTCGACGCCTTCAGGCTCGTCGACTATCCGCACGGTCAATTCGCCGCGTCGATTATTACCGAAGGCGCACCGAACCCACGTCGTCAGTTTCTCAGGGCTGGGCACCGACTCACACGTGGAAACGTTCTGGACGTGGATCTCCAGTGCGACGCATTCATCGGTCGCCGGCATCAGGTTGCCCTCTGCTTACGCCCCTCGTCTCGGGCGTAAGCCTCGACTATTCTTTGCACCAACGGATGGCGCACGACATCGTCTGCGCCGAAGTGCACGAACTCGACTTCGGTCAGGCCGTCCAGCACACGACTGACATGATTGAGCCCGGACTCGCGCCCGCGTGGTAAATCCGTCTGAGTCACGTCTCCGGTGACCACGGCCCGCGAACCGAAACCGATCCGGGTCAGAAACATTTTCATCTGCTCGGCGGTCGTGTTCTGAGCCTCGTCAAGGATCACGAAGGATTCGTTCAGCGTGCGTCCTCGCATGAATGCCAACGGTGCGATCTCGATCACATTTCTCTCGATCAAACGCCCGACCCGATCGAATCCCAACATCTCATAAAGCGCGTCGTACATTGGCCTAAGATAGGGATCTACCTTCTGGGACATATCGCCGGGCAGGAACCCGAGCTTCTCGCCCGCCTCGACAGCAGGTCGCACCAACACGATTCGACGCACAAGATCGGTCTCCAGCGCGTCGACGCTAGCGGCAACGGCCAGATAGGTCTTGCCGGTACCAGCCGGCCCGATGCCGAAAGTAAGATCCTTGGCACGCATGGCGCGAGCATACGCGAGCTGATTCGGGCCTCTGGCGTGAATATCCCGGCGTCTCGTATGGAACGTCAGACTATCGGCCTGAGCCGCGCGGTCCGGTCGCGCATGCTCCTGCAGACTCATGTGTACGCGCTCAGGATCCAATGTCTCAGCCTCAGTCAGGGCATACAGTTCCTCCAGAACCCGACGGCCGATGTCCATGGCGCGCGAGGAGCCCAGCAACTGGAAGTGATTGCCCCGATTCTTGAGCTGAATCTCGAGTCGGTCCTCGATCTGTCGCAAGTGCTCATCAAGGTGGCCGCACAGATTTGCCATGCGCCGATGATCATCCGGCGACAGGCTGACAGAGATCGATTCAGCAGGCTGAGCGGTTTCAGGCAACGGACCGGGCTACTGTTGATGCGCGCAGGCGACCTCGCAGACAGTTGGGCAGCGCCGCAACGATCATGACATCCGCGAATAGGCCGATCAGTTGTGGATCGCCCAAAAAATTGACCCAGCGATTGTTCTCGGTCCGCCCTGCCAGTTCGCGTGGTGACTTTCTAGACGGCTTCTCCACCAGCACCGGGTGTACCTGGCCGATCATCTCACGGCTTATAGCGCCCGCCTGGCTGTTTATCAGCGCCTGGAGATCAGCAAGCCGGCGAAGTTTGACTTCGCGGGGTATCGGGTCGTGGATGGAAGCTGCCGGGGTTCCGGGCCGAGGGCTGTAGATAAAGCTGAAAGACTGATCGAACCCCACTTCACGGATCAGATCCAGCGTCGCTTCGAAGTCGGCTTCTTCTTCGCCGGGGAAGCCGACGATAAAGTCTGAGGAAATAGAAATACCGGGCCTCACAGTACGCAACATCCGGATCTTTTCTTTGTACGCCTCGATCGTGTGGCCGCGCTTCATGAGGGCGAGTATCCGGTCGGAACCGCTCTGCACCGGTAGGTGGAGGTAATTCGCGAGCTGCTCGACTTGGCCGTAGGCTTCGATCAGTGGATTCGTGAACTCGACCGGGTGGGATGTGGTGAAACGGATGCGCTCGATACCGTCGATTGCGGCCACGTAGTGAATCAGCGTCGCGAGGTCGGCGGAACCACCACCGTGCGCCGGCCCCCGATAAGCGTTGACGTTCTGTCCCAGGAGGTTGACTTCCTTCACGCCCAGCTCTGCGAGGCCAGCGATCTCTGCGATGACGTCGTCAAGCGGTCGGCTGATTTCCTCACCGCGCGTATAAGGCACGACACAGAAAGTACAATATTTGCTGCACCCCTCCATGACCGAGACGAAGGCCGTGCAGGCCGACTCCTTGGCCGCAGGAATCCGATCGAATTTCTCTATTTCAGGAAAACTGACATCGACGACTCCAGGGTGACCCGAACGTACCCTCGCGATCATCTCCGGGAGTCGATGTAGCGTCTGCGGACCGAAGACCAGGTCGACGAACGGCGCCCGACGTAGAATCGCTTCGCCCTCCTGGCTGGCGACACAGCCGCCTACACCGATGATCGTATGGGGACTCTCGCACTTCTGGAGCCGCCACCGGCCAAGCTGGGAGAAGACTTTTTCCTGCGCTTTCTCGCGGACCGAACAGGTGTTGAGAAGGAGAATGTCGGCCTCCTCTGCGTGTTCGGTCTCCTCGACGTCGAATGCTGCCTTGAGAACGTCGGCCATCTTCGCCGAGTCGTATTCGTTCATTTGACAGCCAAACGTCTTGATGAAGAGTCGCTCAGGCATACTAACTAAGCCATTGTTATATAAAGACAAATAGGAATATGTTGGCGAATCCGACCAAGCGGTTGCCGCAGCGGGGTGGCTGAACGGACGGCCTCAGGATGCCTCCGGGCCTGGCATCAGAACGGGATATCGTCGTCGAACTCCGCGCCGGGTTGAGGGGCCTCGGCGACAGCGGCCTCCTGCGTCGGCGCGCCCGAACCCGCACGTCCGCCGAGCATCTGCATCTCGTTCGCGATAATCTCCGTGGACCATCGATCGTTGCCCTCTCGATCCTGCCATTTGCGGGTCCGAATCCTGCCCTCGATATAGACTTGAGAGCCCTTGTGCAGATATTCCGCCGCAATCTCCGCGAGGCGGCCAAAAAACGCGACCCGATGCCACTCGGTCCGATCCTGCTGATCGCCGGTGTTCTTGTCCTTCCAGGACTCAGTCGTCGCCACGCGGATGTTGGTCACGGCGCTGCCGCTCGGCATGGCCCGTGATTCCGGGTCCGCCCCCAGGTTGCCGACGAGAATAACCTTATTGATGCCCCTTGCCATTCGAACTCCTCGCTAGTCTTGTGCCCGGTTTTATACGAGACCGAGCCGGTTATTGTACGCCGTGGTCTCGATAAAGGCACCCGGCTTTACCGGCGGACCGCAGAGAAACACGCCCGCAAGTCTTTGCGCCGCGGTTTCGCGACATCGTATAGTAGGGGATTGCCTGCGCGAAGGACCGAAGCAGTGCCTACGAGCCAGATACAGATCCGCGGTGCCCGCACCCACAATCTGAAGAACATCGACCTCGACCTGCCCCGGGATCGGCTGATTGTGCTCACGGGATTGTCGGGCTCGGGAAAATCGTCACTCGCCTTCGACACCCTATACGCTGAGGGGCAACGCCGTTATGTCGAGTCCCTCTCGACCTACGCCCGGCAGTTTCTGTCGATGATGGAGAAGCCGGAAGTCGATCATATCGAGGGGCTCTCCCCGGCCATCTCCATCGAGCAGAAATCGGCGTCCCATAATCCGCGTTCCACCGTCGGTACCGTCACGGAGATCTACGACTACCTGCGGTTACTGTTCGCCCGGGCCGGAACTCCGTCATGCCCGACGCACCACACGGCACTGGACGCCCAGAACGTATCGCAAATGGTCGACCAGGTTCTCGCTCTGGAGGAAGGAACACGCGTGATGCTGCTGGCCCCGGTCGTTAAGGCACGCAAGGGTGAGCACAGCCAGGTGATCGCGGACCTCAGGGCACAGGGTTTCGTGCGCGCCCGAATCGACGGCGAAGTCGTCGAGCTCGATGATCCACCGACGTTGGACAGGCGGCGCAGACACGATATCGAGGCCGTGGTGGATCGACTTCGAGTTCGGCCCGAGCTGCGGCTCAGACTCGCGGAATCGTTCGAGACGGCACTGGGGCTCGCGGAGGGTGTCGCGCAGGTTGTGCTGCTCGATGCACCGGCCGAATCGGCGATGGTCTTCTCGGATAAGTTCGCTTGTTCCATCTGTGGCTACAGCATCGCGGAGCTCGAGCCACGACTCTTCTCCTTCAATAGTCCATCCGGCGCGTGCCCGGACTGTGACGGACTCGGCGTTCGCCGATTCTTCGATACCCAGCGCGTCGTGACGCATCCAAATCTATCGCTCGCGGGCGGCGCAGTGCGGGGTTGGGACCGCCGGAACCCGTATTACTTCCAGTTAATCCAATCACTGGCCAAACACTACTCGTTCGACATAGAGACGCCCTTCGAATCCCTCCCGCAGCGTATCCAGGACATCGTGCTCTACGGCAGCGAGGGGGAACGAATTCAGTTTGCCTATGTCAACGCCAAAGGGAGCGAGAGTCAGTGGCGGCATGCATTCGAAGGCATCATTCCCAATATGCAACGCCGTTACCAGGAAACAGAATCGAACGCGGTCAGAGAGGAGTTGGGCAAGTATCAGAGCGTTCGCTCATGCAAGAGCTGTGCAGGCACGCGCCTGAACGAGGCGGCGCGGAATGTGTTCGTACAGGACAACTCGTTGCCGCAAATCACTGCATTGAGTGTCAGCGAAGCACTGAGGTTCTTTACGGATCTCAAGCTCACCGGCTGGCGTGGCGACATCGCCGAGAAAATCGTCAAAGAAATTCAGAATCGAGTCAATTTTCTGGCGGACGTCGGCCTCGATTACCTCACATTGGACCGAAGCGCGGAAACCTTGTCAGGTGGCGAAGCGCAACGCATCAGGCTAGCGAGTCAGATTGGCTCCAGCCTCGTTGGGGTCATGTATATTCTCGACGAACCATCGATCGGGCTGCATCAGCGGGATCACAGGCGACTACTGGAAACGCTTCGACAGCTTCGTGACCTCGGCAACACCGTACTGGTTGTGGAACACGATGCGGAGGCGATACTCGCGGCGGACCACGTCGTGGATCTCGGGCCCGGCGCCGGAGTCCATGGCGGTAAGGTCGTCGCTGAAGGCCCGCCAGAAGCCATCAAGCAGAATCCCGCATCCCTGACCGGACAGTATCTGGCCCGCCGCCGCAGGATACCGCTGCCCGCCGAACGACGCGCATTCGACCCACAGACGGTCATCAGCCTCCATGGTGCTCGTGGCAATAACCTCAAGAACATCGACGTCGATATTCCTCTAGGGCTCATCACCTGCGTTACCGGCGTCTCGGGCTCTGGTAAGAGCACGCTCGTCAACGACACTCTGTACCGGCTGGCCGCGGAGAAGATTAATAACACGACGTACGATGCCGCTCCGCTCGACAGCGTGGAAGGGCTCGAGCTGATCGACCGGGTGATCGACATCAGTCAGAGTCCGATCGGCCGGACACCTCGGTCAAATCCTGCCACTTACACCGGTCTATTCACCCCGATCCGAGAACTGTTCGCGGCGACACAGGAATCGCGTTCGCGTGGATATCAGCCAGGACGATTCAGCTTCAACGTAAAAGGCGGTCGCTGTGAATCGTGCCAGGGTGACGGCGTCATCAAAGTCGAGATGCATTTTCTGCCCGACGTATATGTCCCCTGCGATGTCTGTATTGGCAAACGTTACAACCGAGAGACCCTGGACATTCGCTACAAGGGCAAGAATATCCATGAGGTCCTGCAATTCACCGTAGAAGACGCGCTGGTGTTCTTCCGTAATGTCCCGCAAATCGCCAGAAAGCTCGAAACGCTTGCGGCTGTAGGATTGACATATATCACGCTAGGACAGAACGCGACGACGTTATCTGGCGGAGAAGCGCAGCGGGTGAAGCTCGCGAAAGAGTTATCCAAACGCAGTACGGGCTCAACGCTATACATACTCGATGAGCCTACGATAGGCCTGCATTTTCACGATATCGCCCAGCTCCTGGAGGTTCTCTACAAACTCAGAGACCAGGGCAACTCCATCGTCATCATAGAGCATAATCTCGAAGTCATTAAGACAGCGGACTGGATTATCGACCTCGGCCCGGAAGGTGGAGTCGGCGGTGGAGAGGTCGTCGCTACCGGAACACCGGAGACGATTGTCGGGCACGCCGAATCCCATACCGGGCGATGTCTCGGAGAGTTACTCGAGGCGGAGGCCGAAACCGCAGGCAATATCCCAAAACAAGCAGGGGCTAACTCAGATGTCTGATGCCGACGGCCTCACGAATCTCTGCGAGAACCGGGCCGCTGATCGCGCGAGCCCTCTGTGCGCCTTGCTGTAGCACGTCTTCGACGTGGTCGGGGGCCGCGAGCAAACGCCGATACTCCTCCCGTGCTGTCCTCAGGTGCTCGTTGAGATATTCGAATAGCTCGGTTTTCATCTCGCCCCAGGCGATGCCTTCGGCATACCGGGCACGCATCGCCTCTGTTTCCTCCCGACTGGCAAATGCGCTGTAGATGGCGAACAACGAACTCGAATCCGGGTCCTTCGGCTCGCCCGGCTCCTGAGAGTTCGTCTTTATCCGCATGATCAGTTTGCGTAGTTGTTTCTCCTCGGCAAACAACGGAATTGTGTTGCCGTAACTCTTCGACATCTTTCGCCCATCGAGCCCCGGCAGTACTGCCGTGCTTTTACCCACAACCGCCTCAGGGAGCACAAGAATCTCTCCATAGCGATGATTGAATCGTCCGACGATATCACGAGCCATCTCCACATGCTGGACCTGATCCTTGCCGACCGGAATCTTGTTCGCCTTAAAGATCAGAATATCTGCGGCCATCAAAATGGGATAGCAGAACAGCCCCATCGTGATTCCCTTGTCGGGATCCTTGTTCTCGCTAGCCTCATTCTCGGCAACTGCCGCTTTGTAGGCATGAGCACGGTTCATGAGTCCCTTGGCCGACATGCACGTCAATATCCAGGTCAATTCCATGATTTCGGCTACGTCTGACTGGCGATAGAAGATACTTTCCGTATCCAGCCCGGTCGCCAGCCAGCTTGCGGCAATCTCCAGAGTCGACTGAGCGACCTGATCGGGATCCTGACCCTTCACGAGCGAGTGATAATCAGCAACCAGGAAAAATGACTCCACATCTCTGGCCTTGCTCGCGGCGACGGCCGGTCGAATGGCTCCGGCGTAGTTGCCGAGATGCGGCGTTCCCGTCGTGGTGATCCCCGTCAATACTCTATCCATAGCTCTCGATCCAAGTGTTAATAACCCGCGGCGTAGCCGTCTTTCCTCGACTCCGACGCCCCTTGATAGACGCGTCGCTCCCTATCCCAGCGAATCGCTTGATAGCCGCCGTAGGCCGAGTCGTCGTGGCTGATCACATGCCCTAGCGCCTCCAGGGCCGCCCGCGTGTCGGGACCATGACCGGACTCAAGAAACACGACTCCGCCATCCGACATCTTCTCGCCGGTGGGCGTGCTAGAGCCGTTATGCCGTACACGTGGTGCGTCACCCGCCTGCTGAACGTTCATCCCGAAATCGATGAGGTTCACGAGAACCTGAACGTGCCCTTGCGGTTGCATGTCGGCGCCCATCACACCGAAGCTTAGAAAAGGCTCGTCGTCCTTCGTGACAAACGCCGGAATGAGCGTGTGAAACGGGCGCTTGCCGGGCTCGTAGACGTTGGGATGCGCCGGATCCAGGCTAAAGAGTTCGCCGCGATTGTGAAGCACAAACCCGAGTTGACCGGGTGTCATTCCCGAACCCATACCGCGATAGTTGCTTTGGATCAGCGACACCATGTTGCCATCCTCGTCTGCAACCGTCAGATAGACCGTATCACCGTGCTGCAGCGAGGCGGGATCGCCGTAAGAAACGTCGCGTGATGCCTTCAGCGGATCTATCAATTCGCGTCTCTCCAGCGCGTATTCTTTCGAGATCAGCCTGGTCACTGGAACGTCGACGAATGCCGGATCGGCGTAATAGCGAGCACGATCCTCGAACGCGAGCTTCTTCGCCTCGATCAGCAAGTGCAGGTATTCATGGCTACCCCGACCGAGCGCGTCCAGATCGTAGGCCTCGAGGATATTCAGCATCTGCAGCACCGCGAGCCCCTGACCGTTCGGCGGCAGCTCCCAGACATCATAGCCACGATAGTTCGTGGCCACAGGCTCTACCCACTCCGAACGATGTTGCGCGAGGTCTTCCGCGCCCAGATAGCCGCCGTGTGCGCGCATATAATCCTCGATCTCCCGTGCGATATCGCCTTCGTAGAAAGCCGCGCGTCCGGACTCCGCAATCGCACGATAAGTCGTCGCGAGTCGCGGATTCCGAAAGACGTCCCCCGCAGTGGGTGCCCGTCCATCCGGCATGAAGACATCAGCATAGCCCGGGAATCCCTCGAGTAGCGTCGCGCTGGCGGCCCACTCGCCCGCGATGACCTCTGTCACGGCGAAACCTCGCTCGGCGTACTCGATTGCCGGCGCAAGGACTTCAGAGAACTCGAGCTTACCGAACGCCGTATGAAGCTCGATCCAGCCGTCGACGGCCCCCGGCACGCTGACGGAGAGCGGCCCGTAGGCTGGGACTCGCTTGAGCCCCATCGCCTGCAACTGCTCCAACGTCAGGCTCCGCGGCGAGCGACCGCTGGCATTGAGCCCGCGTAACTCTCGTCGCGCAGCGTCCCAGACGATCGCGAATAGATCGCCGCCGACGCCTGCCCCGGTGGGCTCCATCAGTCCCAGTGCGGCGTTTGCGGCGATCGCCGCGTCCACGGCGGAGCCGCCCTGCCTAAGTACCTGCACGGCGATTTGCGTCGCGAGCGGATGACTCGTCGCGGCCATGCCGCCGGTAGCCATTACAACGGAACGGGTTGCGTGCTGCTGCTCGAAAGGCCTATCCATCAGTCGAACTTGAAATCCACCACATCACAGTACTGAGGAGCGGCCCCGACAAGCCTCTCGGGCTTGGTACCTGCTACCAGGAGCCCTATTATTCACGAGTTTTCGCACACTGTTAACAGATACTTCGGCCTGACCGTATAAATGGAGTCCATGACAAATCAGGATTCGCAGTCCGACTGGGCAGATCTCTACGTCCGGCATCTGGCGGCGTGGGACGAACGTTTGGCTGGGGCTCTGACTGCAGCTCGCCTCGATAGTGTGATTGTGTTCTCCGGCGCGGAAAAGACACGATTCCGCGACGACCTGACGTATCCCTATGCGGTCGAGCCCTATTTCAACGCCTGGGTGCCCGAGACCGATCAGCCGGGATCGGCGCTGAGACTAACTCCGGGAGAACGGCCGCTGCTGATCAGCCTAAGCGAGGAAGGTTTCTGGCACGAGCCCCCCAGGGAACCGGCCGCTTATTGGGTGGAACACTTCGACATTCGGCAGGCCGCGTCGCCGGCCGCCGTCATGAAAGAACTCGGCGCCGTCGGTTCGCGGGTGACGGCCATCGGTGAGCCTGGCGAACACACCGCAGGTTTCTCGACGTTAAACGATGAAACGCTTCTCGATCATCTCGACTACTTTCGTGCCTACAAGACGCCATACGAGATCAGATGCATCGAGCGCGCCAATGAGATCGCAGCCGTCGGCCATTTAGCCGCACAACGCGCACTCGGAGACGGGGTTTCCGAGTTCGACCTGCATCACGCCTACTGCACGGCCAGCGGACAAACCGAAGCGGATCTACCGTATCCGAATATCGTTGCCCTGAACGAGCACGCCTCCATACTGCACTATCAGAATCTTCGACGCGAAGCACCCGGCGAGACGCGATCATTTCTGCTCGATGCAGGCGCACAAAGCCATGGCTATGCATCGGACATCACTCGAACCTGCGCTCGCGGCGACCCTCGATTTCAGTCACTGATCGACTCGATGGAGATCATGCAGCAGGCGCTTTGCGACGAGGCGCTGGACGGTACGGACTTCGCTGAGCTGAACGACAGAGCGCATCGGCTACTGGCAGGCGTCCTGAAGCAGCACGATCTCGTTCGCTGCAGCGATGAGGAAGCGTACGCTGGCGGCATCACGCGAACGTTCTTACCCCACGGCCTCGGGCATCTCCTCGGCCTGCAAGTGCACGATGCAGGAGGGCGCCTCGCAAGCCCAGAGGGCGCCCGACGCAAACCACCCGGCGAACATCCGATGCTGCGCCTCACGAGGGTGCTTGCGACGGGTTTCGTCATTACGATAGAGCCGGGTATTTATTTTATCCCGTCGCTTTTGGATAGAATGAAGCGCACGGCTTTGGGGCGCAGCGTGAACTGGGATAATATTGCGGCGCTTCTTCCCCGCGGCGGTATACGAATAGAAGATAACGTGCTGGTTACCGACACGGCCGCACGCAACCTGTCCCGGCCAGCATTTCTTAGTGCTGCCGAATCTTGATCTTTACACCGGCGCCGTAGCGGACGAAGCCGAAGCCACGCAGAGGACCGCCGATATGTCACACCGAACGAAGGACCTACCGCCACTCACCGGCCTGACTCACGCCGTTCGGGAACTTCGATACCATGAAGCATCTAGACAAGTTCTCGCGATCGTACTGATCGCCTTCTTCGCTCTCGTCGCGCGGCCGACTTTCGAGCTGCTGTTGATAGGAACGCCATTAGTTCTCGCGGGAACCGGATGGCGGCTCTATGCCAGTGGCTTTATCTCGAAGAACGAACAGCTTGCAACTCATGGCCCCTATGCGCTGGTTCGCCACCCGCTATACACAGGTAACATATTAATTATTATAGGGTTTTCAATCACGAGTGGGGTTTGGTGGACCGCACCGCTCGCGCTCCTATTCTTCTTCTTCTACTATCCGACGGCCATCGAATATGAAGATCGGAAGCTGCGGCGGGCGTTCGGTCCCGACTGGGAGAGATGGTCGACTCGTATTCCTGCGCTGATACCGACTTTTTCAAACTTCTCCGCCGTGTTTGAAGGCGGCTGGTCATTCAAGAAGAGTTCAGACCAGAACGGAGAACCCATTATCGTGCTCTTCATCCTGTTCTGGCTCGCGTATGTGGTGTGGCGCCTGCCGTGACAACCAACGGCGCGGAGCGATCTCAGAGTATCGTTCAGCTTGATCAGCTAAGAACGCACCTATCGGGCGAGCCAGGCATCAAGGGCTCGCATTTGGGTGCAGGCTATCAGGCGTCCGTAGACCTCTACGAAACGCCCTTCGGAAACTATGTCGTCAAGAAGGCTCGGGGGCCCTTCTTCTGGCGGAGATTGGGCGAGGCCGCGATTCGACGAGAGTACGATATCTACGATCGTTTACAGGGTGTGCAGGGCGTTCCGCGTTGCCTTGGCCTGCTGGATGACAAACATCTCGTCCTGGAGCATATCCCTGGAGACTCTTATCGGCAGCGTCAGCATAGGTTGGAGAATAGAGAATTATTCTTCAGTAGACTCTTCGAGACACTCAGGGAGTTGCACGCGGCCGGTGTCGCCCACGGCGACCTGAAGCGAAAAGACAATTTGCTCGTTGGGCCGGATGAACGCCCGTTTCTCATTGACTTCGGGCTGGCGTGCACGCTAGACGGGTCCGGGCGGCGACTGAATCGATTTCTGTTCGAGTGGGAAAAGCAATACGACTACAACGCCTGGATAAAACACAAGTATCACAGGCGCGTGGACGCTATCGTTCCCGAAGACAGGCAATTCTACCGTCCGCAGAAGCTCGATCAGTTTGCCCGCGGTGTCAGGGTCCTTTGGCAGAAAATCACGCTGCGAAGGCTCAGGAGACGTGCTCGCTAGCCGGCGACGAGGCCGTCGCTCCTACTTGGACGTCTCCGGGGAGTCGGGCTGATCCAGGAGCTGAACCAGGGCCATCGGCGCGGCATCTCCGGCACGGTAGCCCACCTTGAGTATTCTCAGATAGCCGCCCGGGCGGTCCTTGAAACGTGGGCCCAACTCGTCGAACAGCTTGCCCACGGCCGCGTCGTCTCGTAGCCGCGAGAATGCCAGCCGGCGCCGGGAGACCCCATCCTGCTTAGCCAGCGTAATCAGAGGCTCAACGACGCGCCTGAGCTCCTTCGCTTTCGGCAAGGTCGTCCTAATCGTCTCGTGCTGAACTAGCGACGCCGCCATGTTCCGGTACATCGCCGTGCGGTGTGACGAGTTCCTTCCGAGCTTGCGGCCGGATTTCCTATGACGCATGAGTGAGCTCCTTCTTCCTAGAACGCCACTGACACGGGCTCTTCTTCATCATGCAGCCCCGGTGGCGGCCAACTCTCCAGCCGCATACCCAAAGCCAAGCCGTGAATTTCAAGAACCTCTTTAATTTCGGTCAGGGACTTCTTGCCGAGGTTCGGAGTGCGCAGCAGTTCCACCTCGGTGCGTTGCACCAGGTCACCGATGTAGTTGATATTCTCAGCCTTGAGGCAGTTCGCCGAGCGCACCGTCAGCTCCAGCTCATCGACGGGCCTCAGGAGGATCGGATCGATCTGAGCCTCCGCCCTGCCGAATCCAATTTCGTCCTCGCCCTGCAGATCCACGAATACGTCCAGCTGGTTTTTTAGAATACTACCAGCTCGACGA
>JAZFYK010000263.1:0-2041 GCA_036443505.1 Gammaproteobacteria bacterium
CATGAGTGTCGATGAGATCGAGCACGTCATCGAGACCATCGATTGGGACGCTGCGTTTCTGGGGGACACACCACGAGAGCTGATCTCGTTCAGGCGCAAACGGGATGATGACCTGTTTCTCGTCGAGCAAAAACCAGGATTGAACGACGGCCAACTTACATTGCCGCTCGGTATCGTGCAGGGTCAGGTCATCGATCTGATTCTTATCGAGCAGACGCTCCCGGTTGCGCACATCAGAGATTTCGACGAACTGCCGATTCCGTTCCGCGCAGTTGCGACCGACATCACGACGGGCGAAGCGGTCGTACTGGGTTCCGGAAATCTGGCTGAGGCAATTCGCGCGAGCATGTCGGTGCCGGCGGTACTTGCACCGATCGATATCGGCGGCCGGCTCCTGGTCGATGGGGGAATCGCGATGAACCTGCCGATCGAGGTCGCTCGGCAGATGGGCGCCGAAGTAATTATTGCCGTCGATATCAGCGCGCCGCTGCTTCAAAGGGAACAGTTGACGTCGGTGCTGGCTATCACAGGGCAGCTCACGAACATTATGACGCGCCGGGGTGTTGAGGAGCAGCTTCGGGACATGGGTCCTGATGATCTGCTCATCGTGCCGGAGTTCGGCGGCGAGTATGGGTCCACGGGTTTCGCTCAAATGGTCGAGACGATCACTGTTGGCTATGACGCGACGATGGGACATGCGCAGGCATTAGCGGCACATGACGTCGATGCGGAGGGTCGTCTCGCCGAGCAACCGATGCTCGCGGGACCGCCAGAGTTTGCGCCACCGATCATCGACTTCTTGCGTTTGAGGCATAACTCGAACATCTCAGACGCCGTGATCGAGCGGCACTTACGCGGTATCGAAATCGGTCAACCGCTGGATGTGGCGACGGTCGAAGAAGCCGTGAATAAGATCTATGGCATGGAGCTGTACCAGAATGTCCGCTATGAGCTGATCACTGACGACGGCCGGACCGGGCTCGAGTTTCGACTCGACGAACGAGCGTGGGGCCCTAACTTCCTGCAAATGGGGATCTCGCTCAGCGCATCGGGCGATGAGGACGTGACGTTCGGGCTGTCCGCCGGCTATCTCAGGACTCGGATCAACGCACTCAACGGCGAGTGGCGCGCGACCGTCGCAATCGGCGACGAACCTGCACTGCTTGCTGGTTTGCATCAGCCGTTCGGCCGCGAGGGGCTATTCTTCGTTGCACCTTCTTTTAGCCTGGAATCGAACGTCGTCAACGTGTTCGATAACGGTGAGCGGCTGGCCGAGGTGCAAATACGTGAGACGACTTTAGAGCTTGCAGCCGGTCGGGAGTTGGCGTACTGGGGAGAGATTCGCGCTGGCCTTCGCCGCGCGTCGGGGGAAGTCAAGCTCGAGGTTGGAGATCCCGGTTTTATACCGGCTGAGGATTTTGACGAAGGCGAATTTTTTGCCCGGTTCGCCGTCGATACGCTCGACAACCTCTCTTTCCCACGTTCCGGTAAGATCGCGCGTCTCGAATGGCGAGGCTCTAGGCCCGACACGCTTGGTGCTGATGTCAAGTTCGATCAGGTCTCATTCGCGGCTGCATATGTGAAGACCTGGGATCGTTATACGTTGCTGACCCGGTTTCGCTACGACGCGACAATCAGCGGAGTCGCGCCGGTGAACGGGTTGTATCGTCTCGGCGGGTTCCTGGATCTATCGGGGTACAACCGGAATGAGCTTTCGGGCCAGCACGCCGCCCGTATCGGTACGGTCTTTTATCGACGCATTAACGATCTCGCCTTCCTGCCGGCAGTCGCCGGGGTCTCCCTGGAGCTCGGTAATGTCTGGGACAATCGCGGCGATATCAGTATCGGAGGCAGCATTCTTGGCGGTTCGGTCTGGGTCGGTGTCGACACGCCCGTGGGTCCGGTTTACGCGGGCTATGGCCGAGCCGAGAATGACCGAAGCGCGTTCTACGTAGTCCTCGGCCGACTGTTCTAACGGCCCATGAAACACGATTGAACTGATCCGGCGCTGCGGGCTCGGCAGGTTTACCGTGAGGTTGGG
>JAZFYK010000264.1:0-2861 GCA_036443505.1 Gammaproteobacteria bacterium
ACCCAGGCCGCGCAGATTGATCGTAGCATTACGATCCGCGCGGGATCGCGCCATGCCACGCGCATCGGTCTGATCGATGCTGTCATTGGAGTAGTTCTGTGGAACGTTATCGAAGAAGAAGGTGGCCATATCGGCCGGCGCGAAGTTCACCAAATCCTCACCGTCGAACACAGTCACCGGGGAGGGCGAATCGACGCCGGTGTACAGGTAAGAACCCGTCACGACGATTTCCTCTATTTCCGCGCCTTGTTCTTGCGCGAGCGTCGGCGTGACGGTGAGGCTCAGGGCTGTCGCCAGGCCGAGCGCCATCGAATAGGCGGATATCTTCACGCAGAAAGAATTTTGGATGAATTTAAACATTCAAGCTCTCCCTAGATAATGCTTCAGTTGATCAAGCCCGCCCGCACTTACAGGGCCGAAGATCGGTACGCGCGCCCGTCGTGCGGTTTCTCTAATTAGATTCGTACCTGTTAAGACAAACGACGGCTAAAAACCCGCCAATGAATTAACAACTCCAGCAGTATTGGTACGCCAAGTGTGTGGGCCAGCTGTGGCGTAAAAACAACGAATACCAGTTACTGGATGGTGTACGTGTACGCCACCTCGCCGTGCTGGCGTTCCGCCGATTCATCTTCTGGTAGATAGGACCGAATGTAGTCCACCTGGAGCCGTTCCGGAGACACTGTGACGTTCAGGTAACCGGAGTTATCCAGAACATCGCCGGATAGATAGGCGTCTTTATTGCGGCCGGTGTAGGTGTCGTCGGCGGGATTAGGCACGGATTGGTAGACGACCCCATCGAGCTCCTGCCGCGCGAATAGGTGATCGTGAGCTTGGAAAAAAATAGTCACGCCATGCGTCACCATCAACTGGTGCACCGGTAACTCCCAACCCGGTCTGCGCTCGTCGAACTCCCAAGACCCGTCGGCACCGTAACCGCCCCATTCGTAATCTCGCGCGCGCTCGATGCCGCCGCGTCCAACGCCGAGGACGTGATGGGCGAAGACGAATTTGTACCTGGCGTCACTCTCCGCCAGTGTGGTCCTGAGCCACTGATACTGAGCGTCGCCCATGCTCGAGGCCCAGCGGTCTTCGGCCCGGGTGGTCAGTTCAGCCCATTCCTCGTCGATCTCTCGCCGGTCCGGACCCGCTCCCATACCCATGCCCCCGCTGCCGGAGAAGCCCACCGGAACGGGTGAATGCCAATAGGGATCGATCGTGACGAACAGCGCATCGCCCCAGGTAAAGGCGAAATAATCTCTGAGCAGGCCGACACCCGGCACGGGCTCGGGATTTCCGGTATAGAACGCGTCCGGAGCGGGTAACGGGAAGAACCGGGTGCGGGCACGTCCCGCAAAGACCGAGACATCGTGCAGCGAGGTGCCGAGGAAATGCCCCCGTGCTTCTTCGTGGTTGCCGTTGACTGGGAACAGCGCAGTCGAGTTAGCCATGACTCCGAGAAACTGGCGCTGGTTCAGATAAACATCATCGACCACGCGTTGGTTCAGCGCTTCTTTATCGCCCTGAAAGAAGTCCAGCATGAGACCGGAGATGCTGAAATCATCGCCGAGCATGAAGTACAGATCCGGCTGGTCGCGTGCGACCTGTTCCATGGTTCGCACGTACAGACCCGGGTGATACATGTTTCCCGGCCGTTCCGGATGGGAATCGCCCTGGACACCGAAGCTGAAGGTCGAGCCGGCTGCCCTCTGCGTGTGGAAGGAATGCTCCTCACCGGAATCTACGGACGAATCGTCAGGCGACTGATAACTCAGGCGATAGAAGTAGCGGGTATCGGCCTGCAGCCCGTCGATTAAGACTTCTGCGGTGCCATCCAGCGTCGATTCGACCACGCCGGTTCGGTCGGTATAGCGGCCGGCGGTCTCGCCGAATTCCGCGAATACGCCGATGCCGTCGTCAACCAGTACATGAACGACGATCGAATCGTTGCTCGGACGACCAAGAATTATGTTTTCGCGATCGCCGGTCTGCGCTATCGAAGGAGCGCCGCAGATGGCTAGGAGGCCTGCCAGCATCAGACAGAGCGTCGCTTTGTACTTGTTCAAGATCTTCTCCTTCGAGCGATGTCGGCGTTTTGCCCACGCTGAACGTTTAGCCTGTTGCCCTCTGCGTGTAATTGGCGCGCTCCTCGCCAGCGAAATCGCCAGACTTCAAGCGTACAACGCTCCGGGAGCTAGTAGAAGCCGTCTCTTTGAAATGTTTTGTGATCCCGTATAGAGAAAGTAGCATTTGTCATGCATACGCCTTATCAAGGATTAATAAAAGCGCATTCACACTTTGTTGACGGGCGCGGACGGACTTGTTCAACTGAAGCATTAGCGAGGGAGAGCTCCAGAGTTTATATTCATCCAACATTACTTCGATATGTACTACGGAGATTAAAATTATGAGCAGATCTGTTTGGTTGCCCGCGGCCATTGTCGGGATAGCAGCGGCTTTATCGGGCAGGGTGGAAGCCCAACCGAATATCCTGCTGATAATCGGCGACGACATGGGGGTCGATGCACTGGCCTCTTACGGCGTGGGGGAAGAACTGCCGACCACGCCCGTGTTGGCTGAGTTGGGTAGAAACGGTATGCGTTTCACCAACTTCTGGGCACAGCCCGTGTGCTCGCCCACCCGCGCGACGGTCCTCACAGGACGCTACGGCTTTCGAACCGGTATCGGCAGGCCGGCGGGCGGGGGCATGGGCCTTGGCTTGCCGGATACCCTGGAAGAACCCGCCTGGGCTTCCGCCGAGTCCCCCGGCGGACCGAGCAGCGGCAGCGACGCTGAGCGAGCCCTACCGCGCCCCCACCTGCTCGCTGAAGAGTACACGATGCCACTGGCGCTTCAAGCCA
>JAZFYK010000265.1:0-3987 GCA_036443505.1 Gammaproteobacteria bacterium
CGGATTGGCCTTGATCTCGCTTAGCGTTGTATTGTTAACCGCGGCCGGGTTCTCCATAGCCACTTCCAACTGTCGCAGCGCTTCGTCGAAGTTCTCAAGCGCAATGTACGCCAGCGCCCAGATCGCCCCACCCACGGGGCTTTCCCCATCCAGCTCTTCGAGCAAAGCCAGCATGCGCTCCGCATCTTCACGCCGCCCGACCTGCGAGTAAATCATCGCCATCTGGCCGACTCTAAAGACCTGGTCGAAATTGCCGCCGAAGAGCTGCTCCGCGATTCGTAGCTCCCTAAGGGCTTCATCGTGATTCCCGCGAGCGGCTTCCGCATACGCGAGGTGGAGATAATAGCTCGGGTTGGCTGGGTCTAACTCTATGGCCTTCTGAGCGGCCGCAGCGCCCGCGTCGTAGTCTCTCGCATACCTCTGTGTAACGGCGAGTTGCTGATAGAGCACCGCGGACGTAGGATCCAGCTGGGCCCACCGTTCGTTCGCGCGAATGGACTCAGCGTATTCACCGGCGCTGCGTGTGAATCTGACGTACTGAAGTAACACGTTACTGTCATTAGGACTCAGTCGATACGCCAACTCGGCTCTGCGCCGCGCTTCGGCCCAACGCCAGTTGACGTCGTCGATGGCGGCCAGGGCGCCATGTGCGAGGCCGATGGCCGGGTCCAGTGCCAATGCCTGTTCCGCGCTGGCGATGGCATTGCGTTCCCACTCGGCGACCGGGACTTCGACACTGAATAATAAATCTTCTGCGTAATGCCAGGCTCTTAACGCGTAGGCCGATGCGAACTCCGGGTCCAGCTCGATGGCGGCGTCCAGATCCCGAACGGCACGGATGGTTGCCCCGAGCCCTGCAGGAACCCTGAGTGCTCTGAGATAAAGAGCGTAAGCCGCCGGAGAATCCGTCGGCACTGATTCAATGCTCTCCTGCTCGGCCAAAGAGAACTCTGCGCCTACCGCATTGGCGATGTTCATCGCGATGTCGGCCTGCATCGCGAATACCGTGCTTAAGTCGCTCAAGTCCCCAGGATAAGTATCGGACCATAAATGACTATTCGTTTCCGGGTCGATGAGCTGCGCCGTGACTAAAATGGCGTTGCCGGCGAAGCGAACGCTGCATTCCATCACGGCCCCGACATTCAGCTCTGCCGCGATCTGGGGGATTGGTGGCGGTGCATCTGCGTACTGCATCACCGAAGTTCTAGCGATGACATTCAACGCCCGAATCTTCACGAGCTGATTCAAGATTTCTTCGTGAATACTCAACGCGAAATAGGCATCGTCAGGATCGGGGCTTAAGTTGTCACAGAGCAATACCGCTACCGAGTTGGGTAGAACCTCCCGCTGTTCCTCCTCGATTGGGGGAGGAGCGGGTTCGACTTCCGTCGCGACCGTGGGCGGGGCCTCATCCAGCGCCGAATTCAAGGACGCGGGATCGATATCCGCTCCGGCGAAAGGACCGGCGGTGTTCAGCACGAACCGATCGACAGCAAAGAAGGCAACGGCAATCGCCAGTACCCCGATAATCACGAAGTCGAGTTTTCTTCCTGCGACCTTGGCAATGCTCTCGGATAGGGGAGCCGACTTGGTCCGCTCCATACCATCGGGCGTGAGTTCGTAGGCCCAGGAAAGTATAAGAGCGATGGGGAACCCGACCAGAATAAGCATCGCAACGAAGGTCGCCGTCCAGTCTGGGAGCTGAACGAGCGGGAAGACGGTAGACGTAACCTCAATCAACAGCCAGCCGACAATGGCGTAGGCCACTGCGACCTTGACGACGTTGCGTCGAATCAACTCACCCCAGACCGAGGCCATGGGTCCCCCTTCCATCGGGCACCGTTCCCAGGGCTGATTCTACTGTGTTACCGTATGAGAGTGCACATTGATCGGGGGTAATTCGGCAGATGAATAGTTTCGTGAAAAGTCTAGTCAAGCGTCTTGCGTTTCTGGCTTCAATATTGCTATTTGCTGCAGTGAGCGTCGAAACCGCACAAGCGGACTCCATCAAAATTCTGGCCTGGAATATTACGGGGGCGGCTGTGGCTGAAAACGCCACCAACCTGGAAATAAGCTCAACGATCTTCAGCGAGGAAGACGCCGACATCATCCTACTCTCCGAGACGCGCAGGGCAGCGAATGATATAGCCGGCGTTCTGGATGGAACTTATACATTGGCCGCCACCAGCGGCGATGGGCAAGACATCTGGGTGCGTAACACCGGACGTTTCTCCGTAGACCCGAACACGACGGGGAGCTGGAGTGTCTCCCGGGGACGCGGTACGCAGGACGGTGTTTGGGCGGAGCTTGCCGACAGTCAGTCGGACCAGCGTTTGTTTCTTTACAACGTCCACTTACCGATTCCCGACAACTTTCGTAACAGGGAGGCAGACCTCGAGGTCAACAACAGGCCTCAGCAACAAGGTATCTGCGACATCATTGCGCAAATGGAGGGCGATGCCGGTAACGGCATTGTGATCATCGGCGGAGACTTTAACGACGTCGGTCTGGCCGAGAACGAGAGTGTCATCGACTATCTGAAGGGAACGGGAATTATCGCTGCGATTCCAGGTTGTCGATCAACAGACATCGCCATGACCGACGCGGCCAACGTGGACGTCACTCATATTCTCGGCACAGGTGATGCGGAGCTGTACAGCGACGCAAGCATAGTCAGCCGTGATGAGATCGGCTTCGGCCAACATGGATACGTAGCGATTAGCGTGGGGTTAGCCGACCGCTAGGATCGGCTCAGGACTGCATAGCAGTTGTCATCGCATAAGTAGAATATGTGCCGCCCGATGGTGGCGACCAGATGCATCTGCTCCCGCCAGGAGGGTGACGAGTAATCCGCGTGATAGTGGGTGGCGTCCTCGACGTCGGCGGTGAGTACGCCATCGTGCGTAAGCTGCGCGATCACCTTGGCGAGGCGCCATGCTCGATAGTCAGCCGGTCTCTCGGGCTTGCCGTCACACCAGTACGAAAACTGGCAGCGATGACGGAACGTTCCACCCTGCTGTACGACCTCGCAGATCGTCGAGGGATACTCGGCGTGTTCGACCCGGTTGAGTACGACCTGGGCGACCGCAACCTGGCCTGCCATGGGCTCGGATCGAGCTTCATAGTAGATCGTCAGGGCGAGACACATGAGTGCTGGAGTCATCAATTCTCCGTCTTTTTATTGTCTTGGACGGCGGAGTTGATGTAATTGTTGAGATCCCGTTGTCCTTAGTCAACGCTTCGGCGGCGATCGGATGGCCTCGACCAACTCCGCTGACGGGAGCGCTCGTAGCTAAAGGGTTAAGAGCGTGTCGCGGTCGCGACGAATTATCGCTGTGGTAAAAAAACACACTTTTGGTTTGACATAACGTTACACCAGCCCGCACAGCGGGTTGGCACACAGGCTGATCTGACCGCTGTCAGATCAACGCGTGACAGCGGGAGCACAACTCTCGGTCGTAAGGAACTTCAACCGTCCGTCACCATGACAGACTGACCTTCGAATAGCCGCTCCCCGCCCCTGATGATGACCAGGTCATCGGGGGCAAGGTCCCCCTCCACTTCGATGAGAGGTCCGTCGCCCGCGCCCGTCGTGACGGGCACGCGCTCGGCGACTTGCTCGGCGTTCACACGGAACACGAATGTGCCTTCACGTCTGAGTATGAGCGCATCCCGCGGTACGGCGAGCGCCTGTTTCGGCTGTGCGGTGGGGACGTCCAGCCGTACACTTTCACCGACGATCCAGCTTCCCGCCGGCACATCGACGCGCAGCTCGAACATATGAGATTGTGGGTCGCCAAACGGCACGATGGTCCTGACCGTTCCCGTGCCTCTCCGATACTCGTTGTAGATCGCCACCTCGGACTCCGGCTCGAGAAATGCGACCGCGTTCAGCGGGGCACGCGATGTAATTTCAATCGTCTCGGGACTCACGAGGCGAATGACTACATCCAGACGGCTGATCATCTCACCGAGATTCACGAGGCG
>JAZFYK010000266.1:0-3530 GCA_036443505.1 Gammaproteobacteria bacterium
CGGTGGTTGTGTGTTATGGTGGATGGGGTCAGTTGCCCTCAAAATCCGATGGGCTTTTAGCGCCTTGTGGGTTCCATTCCCACCCCAGACTTTGCCCATACTTTGCCCATACTATCGTCCGCTATACGACCGAACTGGCGTTTCGCCATGATGGATGCGGGGGAGAAGTGCTTGTATTACGGACACTTTTGCACCTTGGTAGCCCATGGTCCCGGGTCACCAAGAGCACTTCAAAACCAGGCGGGCCAGGCGATTCAAGCGTTGGACCGGTAAGAGCCCCGGTCAGTTTCCGAAGGCTGCGCAACAATAACAAAACCTTTCACCGAATTCTAGCACCCTGTAGTGGAGGGCGGAGAGGACTGCGTCGTTGGACCACCAGGATTCCGCGCTTGCAGGGCAGCCCAGACCGTGCCCGGCGGTAAGGTAGGTGTGGGTGGTGACAATTACGGTGACGATAGCTCGATACCGCTTCGGCCGGTGTAGTGAGTTTCGTTGTGAGTTTCATGCTACTTTGTGCTCAAATCGAGCCCCGAGTTACGACACCGATGCCCAGAACACGGCGTGAATGCTAGAGCTCTCTGTACGCGAAGGCGATCGTTGTCCAAGTCGACGATTGGCCTGTTCTTCACGACGTTGACCACCGTTCAGATTGTGGGCAATGTGTTACTCGGTGACAGGGGGTGCTTTCGCAACCCTAACGGCGGGAGGAGCCTGTCGTGAAGTTCTCAGAGGTGCGCGACATCGTTAAGGAGATACCGTTCATCTCCGAGGAGAACGCGAAGATCCTCTACGACACGATCCTCCACCAGAAGCCTTCTGACTGCCTAGAGTTAGGCTTCGCTCATGGCGCGGCGTCCTGCTACATCGCGGCGGCGCTGGACAAGCTCGGGCACGGACATCTTACCGCGGTGGACCTCATCGAGGCGCAGGAATGGCAAAAGCCTTCGATCGATGATCTTCTGGCTCGGTGCGGATTGGGCGAGTACGTCACTGTTGTGCGGGAGCAAACCGGCTATAACTGGTTCCTGCACGATGAGATCGTGAGGGGGTCGGAATCGGATCTGTGTGAACCGAAGTACGACTTGTGCGTGATCGACGGGTCCAAGAATTGGACCATTGATGGGTTGGCGTTCCTCCTGGTGGACAAGCTGTTGCGTGAGGGTGGTTGGATACTGTTCGACGACTACAGCTGGACCTATGCTGCACACGACCGGGAGGCGACCGATGGTGTTACTCATCGAAAACTTTCGGAGGCGGAGAGGAGTACGCCGCATATCCGGGAGATCTTCCACCTGCTCGTGATGCAGCATCCCGACTACGGGAACTTCAAGCTCGATCGCTACAAGAACTGGGTGTGGGCGCAGAAGATCCGAGCCAACCGGAAGGAGTTCGTGATCGAGTACCGCGAGAGTTACCGGGATTTGATTGCGAAGGCACTTTTCAAGCTGCGGGCGAAGTGGCGGGCCTAGCGGGGTCGCGCGGCCCGCGAAAAGTTGCGGGTGTGGAGGGCAGACGCCGAGCCGGAATTTCGAAGGCGGGTCGCGGATCCACTGATCAACCGGTAGGACCCGGAGGCTGCTGCGGCCGTTTTCGTGGCACACCACGTCGCAGGTGCGAAAGCGCGTCAACTGGTCCGATGATCAGCATGATGTCGCCCTGCTGAAATGTGTAGTCGGGGCCCGGGGACGCGTTGAGCCGCTCTCCGCCATCACCCGCCGTCTGTTTGATCACCAGAATGCTGACAGCGAAATTTTGGCGGACCTGCAGCTCACGAATCGTTCTGCCGACGAAGGCCAGAGGGACGGGAATCTCGGCGACTACGGTGTCGCTTGCTGCCTGCAACGACTCGAACCTGCGTTCGCCGCTTACTGCGGAGATCATGCCGCCGGCCATGTCGCGCTTGAAAATCTCGGTGTTGTAGCGCTTGATGACATCTTCCGGCCGGATCACGCCCACCAATCTCTCGCCCTCCAGCACAGGTATCTCGCCTTTATAGGTTCCGAATAGTCTCATCACATCGGCGAGCGAATCGCCCGGCGCGACCTTCGGGTAGCGTCCCTCCACCATCACATCCTCCGCGATCACCAGCCCTTCGAGCGACGCCGGGTCTCTCATAGCCGGCCTGATCTCATCGGCGGTGACGATCCCCTGCAAGTGCTGCTCCTCATCGGCTACGAACAGAGTGCTTCCAGGGTGATCGATGAACTTGGAGATCAGCGAAACCACTCCCTCCGCCGCAGATATCTTCGGCACGTCCGGCCTCATTGCCTCTCGAACGAGGACATGTTGGAGAACGTTGACCGCCCTGCCCCTGTATATGTCGACTCCACGACGCAGCAGTTTGAGTGTGTAGATTGAAGCGGGCCGCAGCCGAGTCGCCAGCAGGGTCGCGATGATGACGCTGATCATCAGGGGGAGAATGATGTTATAGTCGCCCGTCAGCTCGAAGATGATCAGGATGGCCGTGATCGGCGCGTGGGTCCCGGCGGCGACCACCGCACCCATACCTACCAAGGCGTAGGCGCCCGCACCTGCTGCGTCCGTTGGCCAGAAGGAATGGACGAGGGTACCGACAGCCCCACCCAACATCGCGCCGATGAACAGCGAGGGAGCGAAGACACCGCCTGAACCTCCGGAGCCGATCGTGACCGAGACGGCCAGGATCTTGAGCACGACCAACAGCAGCATGAACTTCCAGACCATCGTTCCCTGTAATGCCTGGTTGATCGTTTCGTACCCCACGCCGAAGATGTTGGGCACCATGATCCCTATGAGACCGATCATCGCCCCGCCGACCATGGGCTTCAGCCAGGAGGGCGCGCGCCTTTTTTCGAAAGCGTCCTCGAAGGCGTAGAGGGAGCGCGTGAACGCCAGAGCCGCGAGCCCGGCGAGGATGCCGAGGCCGGCGTACGCGAACAGCTCCGATGCATGGACCAGGCTGTAGGGGGGCACGTCGAAGGCCGGAAAGTCGCCCAGAAAACGACGGCTGACGACGGTCGCCGCGACCGAGGAGATGACGATCGGTGAAAACTGTGTGACGCCGAAATCGCCGAGTATCACCTCGAGGGCGAACAAGGCTCCGGCAACCGGCGCGTTGAAGGTGCCGGCGATCCCGGCAGCGGCTCCACATCCAACCAGCGTCCTGAGACGCGCCCGATCGATCTTCAGCAGCTGACCGAGCGTTGATCCCACTGCGGATCCGATCTGCACGATGGGCCCTTCGCGCCCCGCCGAGCCGCCGGACCCGATAGTGACACCGGAGGCGAGCATCTTGGCTATGACGACCCGCGGCCGAATCCGTCCGCCGCGAAGCGCCACGGCTTCCATGACCTCGGGGACACCGTGTCCTCGCGCCTCGCGAGCGAAGCGATAGGTGATCAGGCCGACTATCAGCCCGCCGCCAGCCGGTGCCAGCACCATCCACCACCGAGGCAGACCCGCCAGATGCTCGAGGGTGACAGGGCCCTGGCCCAAGGCGACCAGATTGACGAGGTCGATCAGCTTGCGGAAGCCGACGGCGCCGAACCCGG
>JAZFYK010000267.1:0-3686 GCA_036443505.1 Gammaproteobacteria bacterium
CTGGCGATCGATTACCCGCAGATCACTATTCGGCCGGTATTCGCCGATTTCACTCGGCCGTTCGACTTACCAACGTTTGCGACGCCTCCCGATAGGAACCTCGTTTTTTTCCCGGGCTCTACGATCGGTAATTTCGACGACTCCGAGGCCTGTGCACTGTTGAAGGTCATGCGAACAGAGGCGAAGCCGGGCGGCGCACTACTGATCGGCGTGGATCTTCAGAAGGACCCCGATGTCATTCGCGCCGCTTACAACGACAGCCAGGGACTGACGGCCGAGTTCAATCTCAATGTGCTCCAACACCTCAACCGTGCGTTCGGTGCTAATTTCGAGTTGGAGCACTTCCGCCACGAAGCAATCTATGACGAGGCGAACAGCAGAATGGAGATGCGCCTGATCAGTCTACGGCAACAGACAGTCACGCTGGCAGAGACTCTTATTCCGTTCGAACGGAACGAGTACATCACGACCGAGCACTCACGCAAGTACTCTCTCGAAGCGTTCGCGAACATCGCACGGGAGGCTGGTTTCGAATTTGAGCAGGCGTGGCTCGATGAGAACGCGTTGTTTAGCGTCCAGTACCTGACCGTGCCGGCGTGATATTGAGGAACACGTGACGTCGTGAGTGAAGAGAAAATCTACCCGGTGGTTCAAGCCATCGCAGAGGGTGCCTGGGCCGATGAAACGGCCTATCGGACGCTCTACGGCGAATCCGTAGAGGACCCGGATACCTTCTGGCGGGAACGGGCGCAGCGTCTCGAGTGGCTAAAAGAGTTCACGCAGGTCAAAGATGTGTCCTTCGCTCGCGACGATCTTCACATCCGCTGGTTCGCCGACGGTGAACTGAACGTCTCTGCCAATTGCCTGGATCGACACCTGGCGGATCGGGGCGACCAGACGGCCATCATCTGGGAAGGCGATAACCCCGATGATGAACTCCACATCAACTATCGCGAACTCCACGAACGGGTCTGCCGGTTTGGCAACGCACTGCGCTCATTAGGGGTCGAGAAAGGCGACCGGGTCACGATCTACCTGCCGATGATCCCCGAGGCGGCGGTTGCGATGCTTGCTTGTGCCCGAATCGGTGCGATTCACTCGGTCGTCTTCGGTGGCTTCTCGCCGGAGGCGCTCAAGGGACGCATCGAGGACTGTGAATCGAATGTCGTCATCACGTCCGATGAAGGCGTGCGCGGTGGCAAGACGATCCCGTTGAAAGCCAATGTGGATGCAGCCGTCGACGGCCTGACCGCGAAGCCTGTCGACACGGTCGTTGTCGTCCGCCGTACGGGCGGCGAGATCGACTGGGTCGAAGGTCGCGACCACTGGTATCACGACATAACTGCTGCCGCAGACACTGCCTGCCCCGCGGAGCCCATGAACGCCGAAGACCCGCTGTTTATTCTTTATACCTCCGGATCTACGGGCCAACCGAAAGGCGTGCTGCACACCACCGCCGGCTATCTGCTCTACGCCGCGTTGACGCACCAATACGTCTTCGACTATCACGACGGCGACATCTACTGGTGCACCGCCGATGTTGGCTGGGTCACGGGCCACAGCTATATCGTCTATGGACCGTTGGCAAATGGCGCAACCACGCTGATGTTCGAGGGAGTCCCTAACTACCCCGACTCGAGCCGATTCTGGCAGGTGGTCGACAAACACCGTGTCAATATTTTCTACACGGCGCCTACGGCCATCCGTGCGTTGATGCGTGACGGCACGGAGCCCGTGAAGCGTACTTCGCGAAAGAGCCTCAGACTCTTAGGCACGGTTGGCGAGCCGATCAACCCCGAGGCCTGGGAGTGGTATTACCACGTCGTCGGAGAAGGAGCGTGCCCGATCGTCGACACCTGGTGGCAAACCGAGACCGGCGGCATCCTCATTACGCCGCTGCCCGGGGCGACGGCCCTAAAACCAGGGTCCGCAACGTGGCCGTTCTTCGGCATCGAGCCCGCGATCGTCAATTCTGACGGCGACATTCAGGAGGGAGAGGCCAGCGGCGAACTCGTCATACTCGACAGCTGGCCGGGGCAGATGCGAACCGTGTACGGCGACCACCAACGCTTCCTCGACACTTACTTCAGCCAATTCCCCGGCATGTACTTCACGGGCGATGGCGCCCGCCGCGACGCGGACGGTTACTACTGGATCACCGGGCGTGTCGATGACGTCATCAACGTCTCGGGTCACCGCCTCGGCACGGCCGAGGTCGAGAGCGCGTTAGTCTCTCATCCCAAGGTTGCCGAAGCCGCCGTCGTCGGGTATCCGCACGACATCAAGGGGCAAGGCATTTATGCCTACGTCACGCTCAATGCCGGAGTAGCGCCCGACGATGCGTTGCGTGAAGAGCTCGTCAAGTGGGTGCGCAAGGAGATCGGCCCGATCGCTACACCCGACCTTCTGCAGTGGGCGCCTGGGCTACCCAAGACTCGCTCCGGGAAAATCATGCGCCGAATTCTGCGGAGCGTAGCCGCAGACGACTTCGGCGACCTCGGCGATACCTCGACACTGGCTGATCCGTCGGTCGTGGAGGAACTTATCGACAATCGCATGAACCGGTAGGTCGAGCGTTATTCCTTGTCGACGAAATCGGGCGGGCGCTCGGACCCCTCGCCGAAAAAGAATTGTTCCATCTCCCGCTCCAGAAACTCTCTGGCTTTCGGCTCAATCGGGGTAAGGCGATACTCGTTAATTAACATCGTCTGATGGCCGAGCCAGCGCTGCCACGCGACCTTGGAGACGCTATCGAAGATGCGTTGCCCCAACTCCCCGGGGTATGGCGGCCGGTCCAGCCCCTCGGACTCAGTCCCTAAGACCACACATTGCACAGTTCGACCCATGACACTCCCTACTTCAAGCTACCCTAGAGAACTCAGGAGCGTAGCGATCGGCGCTGCGACGCCCACGTCCAGTTCATGAGCGGGGTTATACCAGAGCCACTCGCCGTCATCCATCACGCGACGCGGTACGCCTTGCAGCTCGAGAACGACGGGCTCGAGTCGTAGATCGAAGTGGGTGAAAGCATGCTCGATGGGCGCCAAGGGCTCGTGGCTTAAGACCCCGGTGCCCAGACGGCGATCGCACCACCGATGCACATCGTCATCTTCGGGTAACTCCGGCAGGCTGAACAGGCCTCCCCAGATACCCGTCTCCGGACGCCGTTCCAGCAGGATTCTCTGCTCTGCATCTCGAACGAGCAGCACGGATACACGTCGCTGTCGCCGCTTCGACCGAGGTTTACGCGTCGGCAGTTCTCCCTGCGTTCCGGCCAGGCGGGCGGCACAACCTCGATCGACAGGACACGCTTCGCAGCTCGGTGAGCTTCGTGTGCAGACGGTCGCGCCGAGATCCATAATGGCCTGCGTGTACTGCGCCACGCGCTCCCGGGGCGTGTGTTTCTCCGCCAACGCCCATAGCTCTCGGTGAACGCTCGCCTGCCCCGGCCACCCATCCACGGCGTGATAGCGGGCCAGGACGCGTTTGACGTTGCCGTCGAGAATCGCCTGCCGCCGGCCGTACGCGAGGGCGAGAATCGCGCCTGCCGTCGAGCGACCGATCCCGGGTAAGGCCATGAGCTCGGTCGAAGAGTCCGGCAGGTCGCCGTCGAATTTCGCGACGAGGATCTCGGCCGTTTCGTGCATGTGTCTCGCCCTGGCGTAGTAGCCTAATCCTGCCCAATG
>JAZFYK010000268.1:0-3107 GCA_036443505.1 Gammaproteobacteria bacterium
GTGTTGATCTCACCGCCGAACGCGCCGATGTCGGTATAGCCCAGATCGTCCGCGACGATCAGCAGGAAGTTGGGCTGTGTCCGAAGTCCGTTCGCGCTGTCGGCCGCGGTCGTCGAGGGCTCGGGCGCACAGGCGGCCAGTAGTATTGCGCAGAAGATCGATCCTAGAGTCGCCTGTTTCATATTCATGTACCTAGTATGTTGAAGACTCCGTCCCAGATCAGTTTGAGCCCGACGATGAAGATAGCCGTCAGGATGATCGTGAAGAACAGATCCTCTCTAAGTCGGCGGTTTATCCATACGCCCAGGAACACGCCTACGGGAACGAGCGGCAGCAGCATGGCCGATACGGACAGGTTTGTCACCGAAAGTTGCCCCAGCATTCCGTACGGTATGAGTTTTATCGCGTTGACCGATCCAAAGAAGATCACGCTCGTGCCCGTATAGAGTTCTTTGCTGAGCCCCTGAGGAAGCATGTAGACCTGATAAGGCGGCGAGCCGGCGTGCGCGAGAAAGCTCGTGAAGCCCGCGCATGTCCCCCAGAAAGCTCCGACTATCTTATTTTGCCGCCGCCGCGCTGGCGCGCTGGCCGACGAAGAAGACTTCGCCGCTCGGCGCAGGCTTCTCCAGCGGTGCAGCGTGAAGACGATGGCGATGACGCCGACCAGTAGCCGGACGATATCCTCGTTGACCCATCTCGCGGTCAGCCCGCCGATCGTGATACCGACAGTCGCCGCCGGTATCAGGAGCACCAGGTTCTTGCCGTCCCAGCGCTTCCGGTAGACCCAGATACTCAGGAAGTCCATGGGGATCATGATCGGCAACATGATGCCGGCCGCCTGGATCGGTGAAATGACCAGAGACATCAGCGGAACCGCGAGCAGGGCGATCCCACCGAAGCCGCCCTTCGAGATACCGGTAATCATCACGGCGACAACGGCGATGATTACGAATAGAGGGTCGGATAGGAGTTCCGGCATGAGTACGGCTCAGGCGAGCGGCTGGATAGGAGCCGCGTCGTTTATTCGAGGCCGCTCGCGCGAGCCTGTTCCCGCGCCATGACGGCCCAGTCGCAATCGCCGTCTCCGTGTGCAACGGCGCCGATAAGCCGGTCGCGCATGACGTTGCAGCTTGGTAACGGCACGCCGACCGCTTCGCCCGCGGCCAGCGCAAGGTTGGCATCCTTTATTCCGATCTGTACCGAGGCTCCCACTTTGTCGTAGGCCTCGTCGACGATGATCTGGCCGTAGACCTCGTAAGCCGGCGAGCCGAATAGCCCCTCCGTCAACACCTGGTGGAAGAGCGCCGGTTCCACCCCGTATTTCCTGGCCAGCGACATGCCTTCGCCGATGACCTCGATGGCACAGCCGAGGACGAAGTTGTGGGCGATCTTGACGGCCGTGGCTGCCTGAGGTTCGTTCCCGGCGACGAACGTTCTTTTCCCCAGGACATCGAATAGGGGCTGTAATCGTTCGAGAATCTCCGCCGGCCCGCCGGGCACGATAGTGAGTTGGCCCGCGGCCGCGAGGTCCGGGCGGCCCAGTACGTGTCCCGCCACGAGTTCCTGCCCCGCTTCCTTATGCGCCTGCGTGAGTCTGTGAATGATCTCGACGCCGTGGGTGCCCATCGGCATGTGGATCGCCCCTTTCGGCAGGCACTCCAATAGGCCGCCGGCGGAGAACACCAGGCCCTCGAGCGCTTCGTCATGGGGCAGCATATCGATCACGACTTCTCTGTCGGCAGTCGCCTCCGCGACGGAGGTGGCCACGGTCGCGCCTGCTTCCCCGAGCGTTGTCAGCAGCTCGGGAATCTGGTCGTAGATAACGAGGTCGTACCCGGCGCCGAGGATTCGCCCGGCCATTCCCTGGCCCATACGGCCAAGGCCGATGAAACCAACCTTCATAGTGTGTCTCCTTAAGACGGCTTCAACAGCCTGCTGGATGGCGAGAGTTTATCGATTCCCTGTTGCGCGGCTTTGCGGCGGCACGACGGTGCCGTCACGTCACGGCACCGCTCGATACGACGATGTCTCCAGTCACCCTGAAGTGAGCAATCAGCAATTTGACGGCGAGATCGGCGTCGCGATCGAGCGCTGCGTCCCGAATGGCCTCATGCTCATCGTGTTCGTGGCGCTCCCGGTAGGCGACGACTGCGGTCAGATTTCGATACCGCAGTGCCTGTTCCTGCAACTGCGCGCAGTAGCCGAGCAGGAGACTCGAATTGCAGGCCGAGATCAGCGCGAGATGATAGCGGCGATGGAATGCCTCCCACGCGGGATTCGTATTGAACGACTCCTCGTCCGCCGGACGCGGCGCGCGAGAGAGCCGGTGGTAGGCGAGCACGACTTGCTCCTCCCAGGCTTCGTCGCCGCTGCGTATGGACTCCCGCAGTGCGATCTCCTCCAACCAGCAACGCGTGCGGACGAGTTCCATAAGCTCCGCCACACTCGCAGGAGAGACACTAAAACCCTTGTTCTCCTCGCGAACGACCATCCCGTTCGCAGACAGGCGATTCAGGGCCTCCCGCAACGGGCTGTTGCCGACTTCGTATTGCTCCTTCAATGCCTGCAGGCGAAGTTTTCGGCCTGGTTCGAGGTGTCCTTGCAGGATGTCCTCGAGGAGCTTCTCGTAGACCATCGACGCGAGGGTTTCACCGCCGCCGGACGATTGCTGGGTCTCACTGATGACGTTGCGCATTGTTGTTATCTGGCCCCGTTTTATCGATGAAAACCGGAATTTCCGGAAATTGTCGGGGATAATCGTTTTTTTCGCGAACTGCTCAGTATACGCGCGGATCGTACGCTCTGGAAGCACAAAAACCGCCAGATTCAAGGCCAGCCTTTTTATCCCCGGACTATTTAGCTAAACTTTTTTGCAAACAGAACTTGTCGATATCCCGATCGACACAAGCAGCCGCCGGATGGCGGGTTATCATGGGTAGTAGTCGCTAAGCTATCGGCCGCGACGGCGGGTAGCAGGGAGAGTTCGGGCAATGAAAATACAGCATCTACTACGCCGTTTCTGTCACATTCGACGGTCGATACTGATCGGGATCTGCATGGCGCCGATGTTGGCCGGGGGCGGCGCACGGGCTGTCGAGGTGGTCCCA
>JAZFYK010000269.1:0-3262 GCA_036443505.1 Gammaproteobacteria bacterium
GGTTGTTCGCAGCGGAAGTCAACAACGCTTCGCCGGCACCGAAACCGATGTCGAGTAGTCGCGGTCCGCTGCGTCCAAAGACCGTTTCGAGATCAAGTTGCCGATCCTGGAAGTCGATGCCGAAGCGCGGCATCAACTCCGCCAGCGCCTTGCGCTGGCCAGCAGTAATCCGGCCGGGCCGGCGGACGAAGCTGCGAATCTTGCGAAGAGGTCTGTCTGCCATCGTCTTGTTCTTAGCTGCTGGTGTGACGGTTACATGCTATGGCCCGATTCTAGTATCGAGTGCGTGTCGGGGATAGCGCCCTCAAAAAAACCCGGCCACGCGCCGGGTTTTTTCTTGCCGGCACACCCTTCTACCAACTCACTCTTGGTATCGCCAGACCGTCTTAGTAGACTATTCGAAACCACAGACTTGCGGGCGTAGTTCAAAGGTAGAACCTCAGCTTCCCAAGCTGATGATGAGGGTTCGATTCCCTTCGCCCGCTCCACTGTTGCCAGGATCGTGTGAGCTGCGAATCAGAGGTATAGCCTATGGGTAAGATCCTTAAGCTGCTCGGCATCGTCGCCGGGGCGGGACTGGCTCTCATCGTTCTTGTGATGATCGGCCTGGTGCTGTTCTTCGATCCGAACGACTACAAGACAGAGATCTCCGCTGCCGTCGAACAGGCGACCGGCCGGCAGTTGACGTTGGAAGGCGATCTCGAGCTCGATGTCTTTCCGCGGCTACGCATCACGATCGGGGCGGCCGAGCTCGCGAATGCCGCGGGCTTCGCAGACGAACCCTTTGCGAGCATCGAAGGCGCGGGCCTGGCCGTTGGCCTCTTGCCGCTGTTATCGCGGCGTATAGAGATCGATGAGGCGCGCCTGGAGGGGCTGGTTCTCAATCTGGCGCGTGACGGCCAGGGTCGGAGCAACTGGCAGGATATGGGAGGCGCCGGTGCTCCAGAACCCGCATCTCCCACCGGCGAGGACTCCAGCGGCGACGCGGCGCTGGAATTGAATGTCGACGCGGTCGTGATCTCGCAGGCTGAAATCAACTGGTCGGATGAGGTCGCGGGCAGCCAGTGGCAGCTCGGCGACTTCAATCTGGATGCCGCCGGCTTCGGCCCGGGCACCGCGTTCCCGCTCAGCATGGACTTCTCGTTGACCGGCGACGAGGTCTCGGTCGCCGTGACAGCCTCCATGGAGGCGACGCTCGGGCTGGCCGACGATCGGTATCGGCTCGAGGATCTGGAAATCGAGATCGTCGGCGAGGGGCCTGCATGGCCGGGCGGACAGGGCGAGGTCGACCTGAGCTTCGGCGCCTTCGAGGCGGATCTCCAGGCAGAGACGTTGAGTCTGGAGGACCTCGCGCTGGAGATTCTGGGGCTGACCGTGACTGGCACGCTCACTGGGCGGCAGCTATTCGGCGATCTGAGCCTGGCGGGCGAGGTCGAATTCGAGGAGTTCGATCCGCAGGCATTGTTGGAGATCTTCGACGTCGAGCTCGAAACGGCCGACGCGGGTGTGCTGCGGCGCGCCAGTATCACCGCCGAGCTCGCTTACGATGCGAACCGCACGATGCTCGAGGCTGTCGAGCTGGTACTCGACGACAGTCGACTCTCCGGCCAGCTCGGTCTCGTCGGCGATAGCGTGCGTTTCGATCTCTCGGTCGATTCCATCGACATCGATCGTTACCTGCCGCCGGCTTCAGATGCGGCGACAGAAGAAGCGGGCTCATTGGACGAAGTCGATTTACCGTTAGAGGCGTTGCGCACGCTGAGTGCTGCCGGGCAAATGACGATCGGTGCGGCGCGGTTCGCGGGATTAACGCTGAGCGACGTGGAATTCTCTTTTGCTGCGGACGACGGTCTCGTGTCCATGGAACCGAGCGCGTCGCTCTATGACGGCACGTATGACGGCGAACTGACGATACGGGTTACGGGCGATACGGCGAGCCTGTCGATCGAACAGCGCTTGACGGGCATAGACGCGATGCCGCTCGGTCAGGATTTAATGGATGGGGAGCTGGTGTCGGGAACCGTTAACGCGCGCTTGAATCTAACGGCCATGGGCTCCAACCTGGGCGAAATACGCCGGCAGTTGGATGGGGACGTGACGTTCGCTTTGACCGATGGTGCGTGGGAAGGTGTTGACATGTGGTACGAACTCCGCCGTGCGCGAGCCTTGTTCGACCAGGCGCCGACGCCTGCGCGAGACGGTCCGGCGCGGACACCGTTCTCCGAAGTCTCCGCCTCCGGCGTGCTGGAAGATGGCGTACTGACGAACCGCGATCTGTCGGCCGACCTGGAGTTCATGACCGTGACGGGTAGTGGCACCGTGAATTTCGTGACTGACGCGATGGACTTCGACCTCGTTGCGCAATTCGTGGACGGCCCGATCCTGCAGTCCGATCCTGCGATGGTCGACCTGGCGGGTGACGAATTGCCGCTGAAAGTCAGCGGGTCCCCGAGCAGCCCGTCGGTGCTGCCGGACTTCGGCGCGATGGTTCGTGCGGAGGTCGAGGAGGCCATCGAGGAACGGCTCGACGAGGAACGCGAGAGTCTGCAGGAGCGGCTCGAAGATCGCCTGCGGGGGCTCTTCAACTGATGATTAAACGCGCGGCAGTCGGGCTGGCCGTCGTCGGGGTCTGTGCCTCCGCGACGGTGCTGTCGGCGACTGTTCGTATGATCGAAGTCGCACATGACCACGGGGTGTATCGGTTGGTCTCCGATACCTATATCGACGCGCCGCGCGAGGCCATCTTCGAGGTCCTCACCGACTATGAGCGATTCGGCCGAATCTCCAGCTCCTACACGGACTACGGGTTCATGGAGCCGGCGGCGGATGGCGTGCCGATCGTCTATACCACGATGGAGGGCTGCGTGTTGTTCTTCTGCGTGAGCATGCGACGGGTCGAGCGCATGGAGACACGGGCGCCGGGCTTCATACGCACCGATGTGTTGCCGGAGCAAAGCGATTTCAAGTCCAGCGTCTCGGAGTGGACGCTAACGCCAGAAGCAGGCGGAACGAAGTTGATCTATAGCTTGGTAGTGGAGCCGGATTTCTGGATCCCGCCCCTCATCGGGCCGTGGGTATTGAAGCAGCGTTTGGAGCGCGGCGGGACCGGCGCCGTGAACCGAATCGAGCGTCTTGCGAGGGAGGTCGCGGCACGCTCGGACGGTGCCGACTAGGCACTCGCGTGGACGCATTCGCTCGAAGACTCTTAGCCTGGCACGACGAACACGGTCGTCACGATCTCCCCTGGCAACGCATCGCTACA
>JAZFYK010000270.1:0-3013 GCA_036443505.1 Gammaproteobacteria bacterium
ACCCGATGCGACGGCCGGAAGATGCGGAGGGGCTCAAATTCAGAATCATGGAGTCCGACGTCCTGCAGGCGCAGATTCTGGAGATCGGCGGCAATCCGCAGAAAATGTCCTACGGCGAGGTCTATCAAGCGTTGCAGACCGGCGCGATCGACGCGCAGGAGAACACCTGGTCGAACATCTATTCCACAAAATTCTACGAAGTGCAGCCCTACTTCACGATCACGAACCACGGTTACGTCGGCTATCTGGTCGCCGTCAACCCGCAGTTCTGGGAATCGCTGCCCGACGATCTTCGCGCAGGGCTGGAGGAGATCGTTGCGGAAGTAACGGCATGGGGCAATGCCAGGTCGGCCGCCATAAATGCCGACAGCCTCGACAAGATCGAAGAATCGGGGCGCACCGCGATAGTGAGGCTTACGACCGAAGAGATTTCGGTCTGGCGGGACACCATGCAGCCCGTCTGGGAACGGTTCGCGGATGATATCGGCCGCGAGATAATTTCAGCCGCACGCAGCGGCCAAAATCCATAGCGAGTCAACGATGAAACGACGAACACTAGCCTCTTTCGGGCTCTTCCTTCTGCCGCTAGCGGCGCTCGGCCACCATAGCTTTGCGGCGACCTTCGATCTCAGCAGGACCATCGAGCTTGAGGGCGAAGTCACCAAGGTGCTGTGGAGAAACCCGCACGTCGGCCTGACGCTTCGGACGACCGACGACAGCGGCGCCGAGGCGGTCTGGAATCTCGAGAGCCAGTCGCTCAGCGTCCTGCGGCGCATGGAGATCACCGACCCGTTCTTCGCAGTCGGCGACATAGTGAAGGTCGCCGGCTATCCGGCCAGGCGCGCGGCCGACGGTCTCTTCGTCACGCATATGCTCTTGCCGAGCGGTGAAGAATTCGTTTTCCAATTCGGGTCCGCGCCGGCCGCGCTGCGCTGGTCCGATCGAGCCTGGGGGAACACCGGTAGCTGGTTCGTCGAGAGCGGCGACGCTTCGGAGGCCGAGCGCGGGCTGTTTCGCGTCTGGGCAACGAGCCTGGCCGGTGGCGAAGCCTTCTTCTGGCGGGCCACTTATCCGCTCACCGATGCGGCGAGTGATGCCCTCGCGGCATGGGACCACTACAGGGACGACCCGATAACCAACTGCGCGCCGAAAGGTATGCCGGCGATCATGAGTCAACCCTACCCGCTCGAGTTCGTCGAGCAGGGCGACACGATCATGCTCCGTCTGGAAGAGTACGATACCGTCCGCACGATTCACATGGGCGACGCGGCGCTGGTCGATGAGCCGCCGCCGTCCCTGTTGGGTCATTCCGTGGGGCACTGGGAGGACAGCGCGTTGGTCGTCAAGACCACGGGCGTCAATTGGGGACATTTCGACGCCTCGGGTATCCGCCTGAGCGATGATGTTGAGTTCCTGGAGCGGTTCACTCCCCTGGAAGACGGCAGCCGTTTGGACTTCGAGCTGACGATCACGGACGCAACGACATTCACCGAGCCGCTCGTCTTGGGAAAAGCGTGGTACTCGGTGCCCGGCGTGCGGGTCGCACCGTACGAGTGTACGACGGACGAATAATGACGATTGTGCGATAAGGCACCAGGCGAGCCTTCGCGGCTGGCTGCGTAATCACAACTCCCGTACTATCGCGAGACAAGAACAACACCATGGAGCTTAAGATGAATCAGATCGGCGTTCGCCTCCTTATATTACTGGGCCTGATATTATCTCTGGGCGTCTCCTCTACGAGCTTCGCGCAACAGACGCCGCAGCGGTCCATTACCCCTATCACGGGTGACCTGTATCGCGGCCAGAACAACAACCATTTCACGGTGTTCCTGGTCACGGACGAAGGCATCATCCTGACCGACCCGATCAATACCGGGTTCGCGACCTGGCTCAAGGGCGAGCTCGAGAGTCGTTTCGACGTACCCGTGCGATACGTGCTCTATAGCCACCACCATGGGGATCATGCGTCCGGCGGAGACGTCTTCGCGGATACGGCGGTATTCGTCGGCCATGAGAACATGTTGAGTCATCTGGCTATGCCCCCCGACTCCACACCGCTGCCGCTCGAGGGCCAATACGCGAACGCCGCACCGATGGATGCCAACGGCAACGGTCGAATCGAACGGAGCGAAGCGAGCGCCAATATTCTCTTTAACTTCTCCGGGTTCGACGCGAACGGCGATGGCGAGCTGAGTGGCGCGGAAGTCCTGCGCGGGCCGCTGAGCGCGGTCCGACCACCCGATATCACGTACTCGAGGACGACAGCGATCTCGCTCGGCGGCAAGCAGGTCGAAATGACCTGGGTCGGCGAGATGAATCACTCGATGGACATGAGCGTCATCACGTTCCCGGCCGAAAGCGCGATGCACATCGTCGACTTCATTACCTTCCAGCGGCTGCCCTACCGGGAGATGGACTTCGAGAACGCGCTGTTCGACGAATGGATGTCAGCGATAAAGCATTGGGAGTCCCTGGCAGACGAATACGACTACATCTCGCCGGGCCACGGGCCAGTCGGGGACATCACCGATGTCAGGGAGTGGCGGCGATACTTCGAAGCGCTCCGCGACGCCGTAGCTGACGGCATCGCCGCCGGTCAATCACTCGAGGAATTGCGGGCGAGTATCGAGATCGAGGACTACAGCCACTGGGAGGGCTACTCGTGGCTCGACGAGAACGTCCTGGGCATGTACCACTTTCTGACGGATTGACGTCTCATAAAACGACACGGGCCAGCACTACGGCTGGCCCGTGGTTTGCTTAGCAGGCTGGACGCCTAACTGCCGGCCTGGCCGGGCGGGCGCCCACGTCCTCCCATGCCGCCGGTCTCAAGCCGCGAGCCGTCCGGGGCCATGCGGATGCTCCAGTGGTGATGCGGATCCTCCATCAAGGTCACCTTGTAGTCCTGGCGTACCGGGATACAGAACGTGAGTGCATCGTCGCAGGCAAAATATTGCACGCGCAGGTCGATCGTCTGGTTCGGTTCCCCTGCGTCTATCTCGACGAGGAA
>JAZFYK010000271.1:0-4978 GCA_036443505.1 Gammaproteobacteria bacterium
CCAGTTGGCAGTCGGTCGACGGGACCGCCGAGGACCTCATAGACATGCTGCTGCTGTCGCACACACATGAACTGTTCGCCAGTTACCTGAGCACGTTCAGTGAAGCGGCCTGGTGGCTGGGGGGTGCGAAGGCTCGCGTCAGCGTATTTTAACGATACCAACACTCGTGCAGAATCAACGAACGCTTCGCCGTGTTGTCGTGGTCGAGCGGATGCGGGAACGTCTGGCGATAGGCTTTGCCCGTCATCCTGTCGTTACGATAAAAAGTGAATTCCGCCACCCTCGGTATCTCGAGCCCCCTGCTCTCGACTGAACCACAGCAGTTGTTGGGGTGGATGTGCACGACGCTGTGGGACTGCAGCAGCTTCTGAAATACCCGGGAAGCCAGAATAAAGTAGGGCTCGTTCAATAACTCCTGGAGGTAGTGAAACTCGATGATCATGATCCGGAACTGCGACAACAGTTCGGCCGACACGCTGAACAGCGCCTCGAACTCGGCGCCCTCGATATCCATCTGGAGCAGCAGGTCGTCGCGATAGTCGGGTAGGGTCACATTTTTCCACTCGTCGAGCGTCATGAATGTCTCACCCGACAGACAGCCGACGTATTTCTTGTCGAATACGAAGTTCGTGTTCGTTTCCGCCGGCCCGTCGACCGAGTAATCGGCGAGAAACACCCGCAGGCCTGCGTCCGCCAACTCGGCTTCGAACCCCGATTCGGTCGAGACGCCGGGAGAAAAGGCGTACTCGATGCCGTCCAAGTCGTTGGGAAGCAGATAGCCGCCCTCGCCATCCGGCCCCAGCCGAATCAACTCGACGCCGCTGTCCAGCGGTCTCAGCGAGCGTATCAACTCCTCGAGCTCGGAGAAGCCGGTCCGGTCGACGATGTCGATATCCAGTCGCCCGACCAGCCTGAGCAATGCATCCTTGATCAGCTTGTCACGCATCGCCATTCCTCGCCCAGTTCTCCCAGACGAATCGATACTGGTAGGTCGGGGTATGCGTCCGTCCCAAGCCCTCCTGTATGCGCCCCATCCGGCGGGTCGCATCGACCGTGAAATTATGGAATTGCACCTGGATATTCTCTATCGACTCGACGAGTCCGGCTTCGATCATCCTGTCCAGCAAGTCGTACTCCCCGCCTTCGATATTGATCTTCATCAACGCGACGGATGCGATGCTGTTATCGTCGAACCACTGCCCGACATCGACGATACGGATCTCTTCGGCCTCGGCCCGTTTTCGAACCGTCGAACTGCCCGCTCCGCGAATATAGATCGTCTCCGACTTGGAAACCGCCCCCAGGCCGAAGCGGAAGACTTCTATGTCTTCATTCTGCTCGAATCTCTCGCCGATCGCATCCGCGAACCGTCCGACGGGCTCGAAGACCGCGATCCGGCAGCGGTATCTCGAATAGAGGTCGCTCGCCCATTGCCCTTCGTAGCCGCCCAAGTCCATGACGAACGAGCTTCGATCCAGCGGATAGTTAAACCGGAACCGGCCGTCACCACCGTCCTCCCACCACTTCTTGACCACTTTCCGGTGTTGGCGGCGATACAGCTTCTTGTTCAGCCGGTTCGCGAACTCTTCGAAGTTCATGTGCTAGCCAGCCCGTTCGGTCATGCCGATGATGCCGACAGGAACAGGTCGTCCAGCACGTGTTGCTGAATCGGCTTGTTGCCACCCAGGTCCTTCAGATAGTACCGCGGAATCCCAAACCCTTTCTTGCGTCTATCGAGGATATGGTCCGGCAGTACGTTCCGATACGCATGCCGGAGCAAGCCCTTCAGCTCGTCGCCGTGATAACGGAGCGATTCAGGAAGAGAAAACGAGAACTCGATGATATCGCGACTCAGCAGCGGGACTCGCGCTTCGAGCGAGACCGCCATGCTCGTGCGGTCAACCTTGGTCAGCACCATGCCCGGCATGAATGTGTGGAAGTCGACCAGCTGGAGGCGCGTACGCACCGGCAGATCGTCGCGCCAGAATTGACGATAGTGCCACCAGTCGTCGTAGTCACGAGGAAGCCCGAGTTCGGCCTTGTACGAATGCTTCGCCGCTTCCGGCATTCCCGCCATGATTTTTGCCCAGAGTCTCGGCCCCCCGCTGAACGCCATCTCGAGCAGAGTCAACAAGCGCGTGGCGGCGCTGCGCCGATGAAACGGCTTGCGTAGCCGGTATGCGACGCCGTCCATGAATCGCGGCCAGGACGGCAACCGGTTATAGCGTGCAAAGCGTGGATACGTCCGGTACCCGCCGAACACTTCGTCGCCGCCGTCCCCGGTGAGCACGACCGTGACGGACTCGCGCGCGACCCGGGAGACCAGAAATGTCGGCATCGCGGATTCGTCGGCGAACGGCTCATCGAACCAGACCTTTAACATCGGCAGCAACTCGTGGGCATCAGCTTGTGACAGCATCCGCTCATGGTGATCGGTGCCGAATAACTCGGCCACGATGCGAGCGAACGGTGTTTCCGAGACCGCGTCGGAGTCGAACCCGATTGAGAACGTGGAGACGTCTCTGCCGGTCGTCGACGCTGACGCCACGACGACGCTGGAATCGACACCGCCCGAAAGAAAGAAGCCCAGCGGCACATCCGCAATCATCTGCTCGCGGACCGATATGTCGATCAACGATCGCAATTCCTCGCAAGCCAGATCGAGCGAGACGCGCCGCGGTACATCGGGTATCTCGATACGCCAGTAGGGCCTCGGGCTCTGCATCGCGCCAGTGGCGGGGTCGAACACAAGCCAGTGTGCCGGCGGCAATTTGAAGCAGTTTTTATAGAGGGTCTTCGGCGCCGGGACGTAACGGTAACCGAGGAAATCGTAGAGCGCCGTGTTATCGACCTGCAGTTCCTCGGCCGCACACGCGATTTCTATCGCTTTGAGCTCGGAGGCGAAAGCGAAACTCTTGCCTGCGTGATAGTAGTAGAGTGGCTTGATTCCCGCTCGGTCACGGTAGAGCTTGAGCCGTTGAGCACGCTCGTCCCATATAGCGATAGCAAACATGCCGTCGATGTGATCGACGAAGCTATCGCCCCATTGTAAATAGGCGTTCAGCACGACCTCGGTATCCGAAGTCGTGCGAAAGACGTGGCCCCGCTTTTCGAGATCCTTCCGCACGGCCTGGTAGCCGTAGATCTCGCCGTTGAATACGAGCCAGGTAGCATTGTCCGCCGCGAACATGGGCTGATTCGCATCGTCGCGGAGATCGATAATCGCCAGCCGTCGGAACCCTACGTTGACAATGCCGTCCACGCACAGCTTGCTCGCGTCCGGCCCCCGGTGTGCGATGGAGTTCAACGCGCTCTGATAATGCCATGACGGCTCGGTTCCACCGATGAAGCCACACACTGTCGCTCGTCCTCATGCATCGTAGCGATGGTTGCCAGCACTTTATGCGGTTCATCGCGACGCCGCAATTGCGGCAAGGTGTGGCTGTAGGCCGTCCCATCGGCGGTACGCGCTACGCTACACTAGCGGCTATAGACGCGGAGAGAGTTCCCTTACACCCGATGACGATCAGAATCGCCCATGTCAACCTCGCCCACGGCTACCGGGGAGGAGAGCGGCAAACTGAGTTGTTGATCCGCGAACTGGCACGCGCCGACGTCCGGCAGGTACTGGTCGCGCGCCGGCATGGGCCGTTGGCTGAACGATTCGAAGACCTGGATATCGAAGTCCGAACGGTCTCCGCCAACCGGCTCGCGGTCACGAGAGCCACCCGCGGAGTCGATCTCGTTCAAGTCCACGAAGGCCGCAGCGTGTACTCGGCCTATCTGCGGTCGCTGCTCTCGCGGACCCCGTATGTCCTTACGCGTCGGGTCAATAACCCGATCCACGATCACTGGCTGGCGCACAAGGCATATCGGCAGGCGGCGTTCGTCGTCGCGGTTGCGTCGCAAGTCGCCGAGGTCGTGTCGGCCTTCGACCCGTCGATTCGGCTGCGAGTGATCTACAGTGCCAGCAGCGGGCTGAGTGTCGACGCCGCCCGGTCGGCCGCGATCAGAAGCGCTTTCCCCGGAAAACTGCTCGTCGGCCATATCGGGGCGCTCGACAACAAGCAGAAGGGACAGGAATTCATCATCCAGGTGGCAAGGGAGTTGGAGGAGACACACCCGGACATTCGATTCCTGCTCGTCGGCGGTGGAGACGATGAAGCCATGCTGAGAAAAATGGCTGAGGGCCTGCAGAATCTGGCCTTTACCGGCTTCGTCGGTAACGTTGGCGACTACCTGGCCGCGCTCGATGTGTTCATCCTGCCCTCCTATAAGGAAGGTATCGGCAGCATACTGCTCGACGCGATGGAACAGCGCCTACCCATCATCGCGAGCAGAGTCGGTGGTGTACCCGAGATCGTCCACGATGGTAACAACGGGATCCTGATCGAGCCGGCGCGACCCGATCAGCTGAAGGCGGCCGTATTATGCCTGTATGGCCAGCCGGAACTCAGGCGCGAGTTTGGTGCGAACGGTGAGCGGATCGCGAGAGACTACACGGCCGAGGTCATGGGCAAGCGCTATCTCGACCTCTACCGGTCTGTGATCGAGGACGATCGATCCGGACGACTGTCACCGCAATGACGATCAAAGTCTTGTGCGTTACCGAGGACGCGGATCGTCCGACCGTCGCGACCTTCATCGGCGTGCGTCGCGCGGGGATCGATCTGACGGTAGTCTGTCCGCGTGCGGGAGCGAGTTACGCCGAGCTGACCGAAGCGGGTGTGCCGGTTCAGGAGATCGAGTTGCGTGGCCGTGTCGATTCCGCGGGCACTCGCCTGTTGAGCGATGAGCTTCGGCGTGGGCAGTACGATATCCTGCACGTCTTCAGCAACAAGGGACTGCAGAATGGCCTCGTGGCCAGCCGGGGCATCGACATTCGGCTCATTGCGTATCGGGGCATCGTCGGCAACGTCAGTTTCTTCGATCCGATTTCATGGAAGCGTTTCCTGAATCCCAGAATCGACCGGATCGT
>JAZFYK010000272.1:0-5902 GCA_036443505.1 Gammaproteobacteria bacterium
GTCTGGCGCTACGGCGGACCCGGCGATGAGCCGTTCTACTCCGGATTCCTCGGCGATGTCGACTGGCTTCCCGTAACCGGCAACCTGCTCGTCACCGACGGCACTCGAGTGACCGACGCGGATGGCCAGCCGGTCGCGCCCGCCCCGCCACCGGCTGGACCCCCAGGCGGCATGCGTGGGGCACGCCCCGACGGCATGGGTGGGACCCCTCCCGGCGGACCGGGGTCATTCGGCAACACCGGCGTCAGGCGCTGGGCCCGCATCGTCGAGGTGACCCACACCCAACCGGCCGAGAAAGTATTGGAACTAGTATTTGCGGACGAGCCGCCCGGCGGCGTATCCATATACCGGGCGAAGCGCCTTGCCTCCCTCTACCCGTAAGCAGCTTTCGTGGCGAAACCGCGCAACCATCAGTACAGGAGTTGAACGAGCAATGTCATCGGCAGAATCCACAACGGCCAAGGGCGGCACGCCCAGGGAATTAGTGATGTTGACCCCCGGCATCCCTGCCTCGGACGGTGCCGGCGTACGCCTCACTCGCATTATCGGCTCACCGGATCTGAATATGATCGACCCGTTTCTGCTTCTGGACTGTTTCGAATCCGATAATCCGGACGACTACATCGGCGGCTTCCCGGATCATCCTCATCGCGGCTTCGAGACGGTGACTTATCTCCTCGCCGGTCGAATGCGGCATAAAGATAATGCCGGACACGAGGGCGTCATAGAGCCCGGCGGTGTGCAATGGATGACAGCCGGTCGCGGTATCGTCCATTCCGAGATGCCGGAGCAGGAGAACGGCCTGTTGAAGGGCTTTCAGCTCTGGGTCAATCTGCCGGCTGCCGAGAAAATGACCGAGCCCGCCTATCAGGAGTTCTCCGCGGCAGAAATCCCGGTCGAGACACTAGGAGACGGTGGCACCGTCACAGTCATCGCGGGCACGACGGACGGGGGGACGGTCGGCCCCGCGAAGCGGCCGGCTACCGATCCCCTGTACTTCGACGTCGAGCTGCCGAGCGGCGGCACCTTCGAGCAACGGATCCCGCCCTCCCACCATGCCGCGATCTATACCATCGATGGCAGCGTACGCATCGGTGCACAACACAAGTCGATCGCGCCGAAGACTCTGGGTGTGCTCAGCGATGGCGACTACGTTCAGGTAGCCGCCGACGATGAAGGCGCACGTTTCCTGCTGATAGCCGGCCGGCGCCTGAATGAGCCGGTCGCGCGTGGCGGCCCGTTCGTGATGAATACCAAACAAGAAGTATTGCAGGCCTTTAGCGACTACCAAAACAATCGCTTCCAGGGGTAGCCGATGGGACTTCTTATCGACGGACAGTGGCATGATCGCTGGTACGACACGAAAGCAACGGAAGGACGCTTTGTTCGCACGGAGGCTCAATTTCGCAGCTGGATAACGGCGGACGGATCCGCCGGGCCAAGCGGAGACGGCGGCTTCAAGGCGGAACCCGATCGTTACCACCTTTACGTTTCCTATGCGTGTCCCTGGGCCCACCGGACGCTGATCTATCGTGTCCTGAAAGGACTGGAGGACATGATCTCGCTGTCGGTCGTCGACTGGTTCATGGGCGAGGTCGGGTGGACGTTCAACAACGCCGAGCTTCCGGACACCATCAACAATGCCAAGCTCCTGCACGAAGTCTATACGGCAGCGCAGAAGGACTATTCCGGCCGCGTCACGGTACCCGTGTTGTGGGACAAGGAAAGCGGGACGATCGTCTCGAACGAATCTTCCGAAATCATCCGGATGCTGAACAGCGCGTTCGATGACGTTGGGGCAACTCCGGGTGACTATTATCCCGAACATCTGCGGGCCGAAATCGACGCTCTCAACGAGCGCATCTACGGCACCGTCAATAACGGGGTCTATAAATCCGGCTTTGCCACGACGCAGGAAGCGTATGAACAAGCCGTTACGCCGTTGTTCGACTCGCTGGATTGGCTCGACGCACGCTTATCGTCACAGCGCTACCTGACGGGCGACCGCATTACCGAAGCCGACTGGCGGTTGCTCACAACGCTGTTGCGTTTCGACCCCGTCTACGTCGGGCATTTCAAGTGCAACGTAAGACGAATCGCCGACTACCCGAATCTATCGGGCTACGTACGCGATCTCTATCAGCAGCCCGGGGTCGCGGCGACGCTCAGACTCGACCATATCAAATCGCACTACTATGGCAGTCACGAGTCAATCAATCCGACACGCATCGTGCCCGTTGGACCCGTCATCGACTATTCGGCGCCGCACGACAGAGCCCGCCTCAGCCAATGAAAGTCGCCGCGCAGATCTCCGTCGCCGAGGCTGCCAAGTTAATCAACACCGGCGACACGTTGGTCGTCGGCGGATTCGGGATGACGGGCCATCCCGTACACCTCTTGCACGCGATCGCGGCCACCGATGTGCGGGAGCTAACCTACATCGGCAACAATGTCGGGGAGCCGGGACTGGGGGGCGGCCGACTGCTGCGTCAGGGTCAGATCGCGAAGGCCATCGGATCTTTTTTCACGAGCAATCCCGAAGCCGTCAAGGCCGCGCAATCGGGCACCATCGAGGTGGAACTGCTGCCGCAGGGCACGCTCGCCGAGGCGATTCGCGCCGGCGGTGCGGGCCTGGGCGGGTTCTTTACGCCAACCGCCGCCGGCACGCCGCTCGCCGAAGGACGGGAGACCCGAGTCATCGACGGGCAGGAGTGCCTGTTCCAGCCCGCCTTAAAGGCAGACGTCGCGCTCGTTCGCGCGTGGCAGGCCGACACGGCAGGAAACCTCATCTATCGAATGACCGAAAACAATTTCAATCAAGCAGCCGCTACCGCCGCCAGACTCGTCATTGCCGAGGCCGAGCACATCGTTCCCGTCGGAGAACTGGATCCGGATCATATTCACACGCCCGCGTGTTTCGTCGATTATCTCGTGCAGGCTCATACAACGATCGAAGAATTGGGCTCGTCCGCATCGGTCGCCGCGAGCGACAAGAGAGTCGACGATGCCCGGATGCACATGGCCCGGGCCGCGCTCGACGAGCTACAGAGCGGAGATATCGTCAACCTCGGCATCGGCATCCCGACTCTGGTCGCCGACCTGATTCGCCCCGAACATGGCATCATCATGCACACCGAGAACGGCATGCTCGGGGTCGGTCCCGAGCCCGCGTCTGGCGGCGCCATGGACTACCCCGTAAACGCGGGAAAGATACCCGTGACCGCCCTACCCGGCGGCAGCTATTTCGACAGCACCGATTCGTTCGCGATGATCCGCGGCGGGCATGTCGACGTGGCCATCATGGGCGGCCTGCAAGTCGATCGGAAGGCGAACCTTGCGAACTGGGCCGTGCCGGGCAAGCCGCTCCTTGGCGTGGGTGGCGCGATGGACCTGGCGACCGGCGCAAAACGCCTGATCGTCACCATGACGCACATGACCCGTGACGGAAAACCGAAGCTCGTGCCGGAGTGCACGCTGCCGTTGACCGCCACCCATGCCGTGGATGTCCTGATTACCGATCTCGCGACGTTCCGATTCGTGGAAGGCGAGGTCCGGTTGGTACGGCTGATGCCTGGTGTTTCTCTGGAGGACGTCAAGGAAAATACTGGCGCCGAGTACGTCGTCGCACTCGAGTCTCCGTAGAGGCGCGCGATCAGTTCGGGCTGCCGATATCGCCGATCGGCAGGATGACATTATTGCCGGCGGCATACTCCTCCCACAGGGCGATCATCTCCTGTAGCTTCTCGGGCTCGGAGGCGGCGAGGTCGACGACCTCCCGAGGGTCGCTCGCGATATCGTAGAGCTGCCAGGTATCGGAGCCGTTCTTGCCATCGGCCCACAGGAGCTTCCAGTCGCCCTGTCGAAGAGCGCGGTGTCCGAACAATTCCCAGCCGAGGACTTCGTCGCGACCGTAGACACGGTCGACGCGCCCGGTCAGCAACGGCAGTAACGACCGGCCCGTCATGGGGCGCACGGTACGTCCGTCATAACTCGTACCCGGATGCTCGGTCTCCGCGAGCTCCAGGAAAGTCGGCGCCAGGTCCTGGATAGTCGCCACCGACGTATCGAAGGATCCCGTATTCGCGTTGCCTTCGTAATTGACGATCACGGGTACTCGCATTCCGCCTTCCGTGACATAGGCCTTGAACAACCGTAGCGGCGCCGAGCTGACCTGTCCCCAGCCCGGCCCCTGGAATGCATAGGAATCGACTCTGCCCAGGTTGCCGTAACTGAGGTCGTGGTTCGCCGGGACCCAGGTTTCGTTGTCGAGAATATGCATTCGGTCGTTGCCCTCGGCGCCGTTGTCCGACATGAACACGATCAGCGTGTTGTCGTAGAGATCATTGTCCTTGAGATAAGCGATCAACCGGCCGACGTGGAAATCGAGCCGCTCGACCATGGCGGCATATATCTCCATCGCCCGCGCAGATCGCCGCTGTTCCTCGTCAGTAAGCTCGTCCCACGGCGTTACTCTCGGCAGGCGCGGGAACTCATCGACATCGCTCGGAACGAGTCCTGATACTTTAGCTCCCTCGAGACGACGCTGCCGGACAATGTCGTAGCCTTCGTCGTAGACGCCGTCGTACAAATCCAGATACTCCGCCGGCACCTGCAACGGCCAATGGGGCGCCGTAAACGCCAGCCACGCGAAGAACGGCGAACCATCGTTTTTGTTGGCGTCGATGTTCTCGATGATCCGGTCGGTGTAGAAGGCTGATGAATAGAAGTCGTCGGGTAACGATTCCACCTTCGCGCCGTCGTCGAGATAAACGGTCTCCGGATAGACGGACAGCATGCGCTTCATGTCGGCGAAATGACTCGCGCCACCCTGCATCAGGGCGAAGGAACGCTCGAACCCACGCTCGTGCGGACGCGTGCCGGGTGTTTGCCCGATATGCCATTTGCCGGCGAGGTAAGTGTGATAGCCCACGTCGTTCAGCAAGGTCGCGACCGTCACGAGGTCTTCGCTGAGCATCCCCTCGAAGCCGGGTTGGCCACGCTGATTCACGGCCGTGTGCTCCGCCATCGTGCCGAAGCCTGTGAAATGATTGTCCATGCCTGCGAGTAGCATGGCGCGCGCCGGCGAACACGTCGGCGCGGCGTAGAAGTTGGTCAGACTCAGTCCGGTTGTGGCGAGGGCGTCGATATTCGGTGTACGGATCTCGCTGCCGAACGCGCCGATATCCGTGTAACCCAGGTCGTCCGCCATGATCAGGAGAATATTCGGGCGGCTCGACCGCGTCTCTGCGGTGGCGGGATCCTCGCGCTCGGTCGTGCACGCGCCGATGAGCAACGACACGCTCACAACCACGCCGATTCCGAAGAATCGACGGGCTATGGACGACTGATTATTAGCGGGTGTCGTGCCGCTAACCTGCCGAGTCAACGACCTGCCCTATCTGGGCGGGGCCTGTGGTGCTCCCACTCTGATCGGCTGATTATCGGCGCCCGTCTGGATGCTCCAGTCATGACTTTCGTTCCGCGCCAGCGTGATCTCGTAGGATTGGTTGACGGGAATACAGAATGTCAACTCATCGTCGCAGGCGAAATAGAACACGTCCAACTCCAGCGGCTCATCGATATTCGCCGCCGTGATATCGACGAGGAACTCACGCGGGTCCGCGTCTGCGGGTTCCGCGACATCCGGGCCTTCGCCGCTCGCCGGTGTCACCGTCACACCCGGCGGTGCCTTGATCTCGTACTCGACGGGTCCGGCTTCGTTATTCCAGTGCACGCGGTACAGCGGATCCAGATGAAAGCCGAGATACATCGTCCCCGTGCCATCGGCGAGAATACCCAGATCGCCTTCGGCACGAATCTTGACGTAGAAGGGCAAGTCGGTGCTCTCGAACACCGGCGCGATCTCGATGGGCCACATGTTAGCCGGCTTGTCGATACGCGG
>JAZFYK010000273.1:0-2045 GCA_036443505.1 Gammaproteobacteria bacterium
GACCTCGCCTTCGACCTCATGCATCGCGCCGTAGATGTATTCCACTCTGGAGTGGTGCGCACTCGCCGCGACGGGTAGTAGCAACAAGGCGACGCTTAAGAACGTTTTCATTTAGATCGGATTATACCTGGCTAATGCAGTGTCTCCAGGCCCGGCCAGAGCCACGGCGTGCAGATTGAGCATTAAAGGGAAACCGATACGGGACGTCAGCACCCAATCGGAAAATGCGGTTCCCTCGAGCCAGTAGAGAACAGTCACGAGCTATCAGCTTGGAACACGGAGATCGGCTCCTGAATTCTTCTTAAGCGGGATTCTACCTAGGTAACGTCAGAATCTCCCCAACGTCGCCTGAATATACGCGTCCTCGGTAGGACTCGAGTCTAGAAACCACTTTAAATTCAATAGATAACTATGCGACGCTCGCGGTTGTCTTGATTGCCATGACCACGCGCGGGTAGACTGCCCGGACAATCCAGGAACGGAAGGTCACAATGACTAAGAACAACCGAAGGGTGAGCGGATTGGCGGCAGCCCTGGTGCTGTCACTGTTTGCGCTGCCCGCACTCTCACAACCCGTTTACTCAACTGAGTTCCTCACCGACATCCCGATGGGCAGCAGAGGGATGGTCAGCGGGCCGGAGATCGGCGAACGCATTCCCGACTTCGAGGCTTTGGACCAGAATGGCGATCTGGTCAGCCTCAGCGATGTCATGGGACCCAACGGGGCGATGGTCGTGTTTGTTCGCTCCGCCGATTGGTGACCCTACTGCAAGACCCAGCTCGTGCAGCTGGACGCCTCTCTAGAGGAATTCACCGATAACGGCCTGGGTGTCGTCAGCATCAGCTACGACACCGTCGACATTCTCGAGAGTTTCGCGGGCCGGATGGGCGGATTCCGCTATCCCCTGCTGGCGGATCCGGACTCCGAGATCATCGAAGCCTACGGCATCCGTAACCCGAATCCCGAGCCTGGAAGCCGCACGGACGGCATGGCCTTCCCGGGAATTTATATCGTCAATACCGAGGGCATAGTGCAGGAGAAATTCTTCCACGACAGTCATCGCATTCGTCCAAGCGCTGAGACGGTCCTGATGAAGACCTTCGGCGCCGATGGTGGCCGCCGGATCGAGGTGCAACTACCCCAGTTCGATTTCGCGGCCTATGCGACCCAGGATGAATGGCGGCCGGGAAATACGCTCGTCTTCGTGGCAGATGTCGAGCTTCCCGATCGGATGCATCTCTACGCCCCGGGCTCCGACTACACGGCGATCGACTTCAGAATTGTCGAAACCGAACATGTGCTGATGGGAGAGCTGATCCTACCCGAGCCCGAGATCCTGTACCTCGAGCCCATCGATGAGAGTGTGCCCGTCTACCACGGCACGGCTAAAATTCAACGCGACGTTACCCTGGCGCCGTCCTACCAGGAGGAGACCGTCGCGGTAGATGCGATCCTCACCTATCAGACCTGCGACGACGAGATCTGCTTCCCGCCCGCCGATTTCGAGTTCACGATGCATTTCGACGTCGTTCAGAATGACCGACAGCGGGCGCCGGAAGACATCCGTCACCCGGAGGGGTAGTCAAACCGATGCCGGTCGCTGCCGCGTCGTGGCAGCGACGGCTTGCACAAACCGAGAAGATAATATGGCAACCTACGAATGCGAAAAATGCGGTATGAGCGTCAACGCTACCTGCGGGCACTGCAACGCCGCACTCGAAAACGACTCGCTGGAATTACCTGACGGAAACTCAGTACAGATTTCCAAGTGCCCCAACGGCCATGGCAAGATCAAGTCACCCATGTGCTGCGGGCAGGACATGAGTTGTTCTGTCGCCTAGCAGGAAGGACGTTCTCTAAGGTGAAACCGCCAGCCCGTGCCTCCCGAATGCCCACCGGGTTCTTAATGCGTCATTGAGTAGATCAGGTAGTTTATGGCGAAGCGATAAGCCAACGCTGTGAACGGCTCGGGATACCAGGGATCGTCGGCATGCTCCCACGCATCGCCCATGTCCATGTTGAAGTTGATGGCGACCATCAACCG
>JAZFYK010000274.1:0-6131 GCA_036443505.1 Gammaproteobacteria bacterium
GCACGAACCGTCTCGGCGGCTGCTTCTTTGATCGGGCCGTAACCACGAATCTGATCCGGCAACCCGGCGAGTTCGACCGCCGTGGCCAGATGCGGCTCATCCAGCTCTTCGCATAAGCCGTCCAATAACGCCTCGTAATCGGCGATGAGCCGCCGTTCCAGGCGCCGCTCTTTGGTGTAGGAGAATGGGTCCAACGCCGTCCCGCGCAGAAACCGGAACCGGGCCAGCACATGGAGGACGCCCAGGATCCAGCTGCCGAATTCGTACTTCTTGGGCCGGCCGGAATTCGGGTCGATCCCCGCGATCAGAGACGGAGAGAAATGGAAGCGTAGTTTGAGGCCACCCTGATAGTCCGATCGCAGCTGCTCGAGGAAGCCGGTCTGCGTATAGAGCCGCGCCACTTCGTACTCGTCCTTGTAAGCGAGCAACTTGAAGTAGTTCCTGGCGACGGCCTCGGCAAGCTCAGTACTGCCCGGACGAACTCCCGCCTCCGCCACCCGGACGCGGTCGACTCGTCGCTGGTAGCGCTGGGCGTAGGCGCTGTCCTGATACTGACTGAGGAACGTTGAACGGCGCGACACGATTTCGTCCAGGGAGTCGGACAATTCCTGCGCGGGCTCAAGACCGCCCGCCAGCTGCCCTACCTTGTCGGGATCGAGGACAGCATAACGACCCCACGCCAATGCCCGTTTGTTCTGCTCGACGTTGGAACCAAAAAGCTCCAGCGCACGCTCTAGCGATTCGGCCGTTACGGGCAGCAGACCACGCTGCAGAGCGGCGCCCAACAACAAAACGTTGGCAGACAGGCCGTCGCCCGTTAAAACTGTCGCCAGGCGCGAGGCATCGAGCGCGAAGAAGCCATCGGGTCGACTGGCTCTGCCGAGCGCCGTCAGTAACGCCTGACCCGGAAATTCGAGATCACGCTCGTTGATGAAACTCGGCGGCATCTCTTCGTGAGTATTGACGAGGACGGCCGAGCGATCCTCGGCCAGGCTGATCAGCGATTCCTTGCCGGCAGCGACCAACAGGTCACCGCCGAGCAACAGGTCCACCTGCCCGGCCGGGATACGTGCGCTATGCAGGTCTTCGCTCCTCTGGGCGACTCGAATATGCGAGAGCACGGCGCCGAATTTCTGTGCCAGGCCGGTCTGATCGAGCTCCATGACCGCCTTTCCTTCCAGGTGAGCGGCCAGACCGATCAACCCGCTGGCGGTCACGACGCCCGTACCGCCCACGCCGGCAATGAGGACGTTGTACGGTGAAGATAGGTCCGGCTTGGCCGGTTCCGGAGGGCTCGGTAAAATGTCAGGGTCCAGCGGAACCGGCGCCTTGGGTTCGGCGCCGTCCAGCGTCACGAAGCTCGGACAGAAACCGTCCAGACAACTGAAGTCCCGGTTGCAGGACGACTGGTCTATCGCGCGCTTGCGGCCGAACTCGGTTTCCACGGGAACGACCGACAGACAGTTGGATACCCGGTTGCAATCGCCACAGCCTTCGCAAACCAACTCGTTAATGACGACACGTCGCGTTGGTGTTTCGATCAGTCCGCGCTTGCGCTTGCGGCGCAACTCGGCAGCGCAGGTCTGGTCATAGATCAGCGCCGAGACCCCTCGCCGCTCCCTGAGATCGAGCTGCAAACGGTCCAACTCCCGGCGATGATGAATAGACACGCCCCGCGGCAGCTCGGCGTCACGGGAATATTTCTCCGGATTATCGCTAACGATGAGAACCGGCCGCACACCTTCGGCGACCAATTGTTGTGCGACGCGCCCGGCGCTGAAGCCACCCTCGACGGGTTGCCCGCCGGTCATTGCCACCGCATCGTTATAGAGAATCTTGTAGGTAATGTTGACTCCGGCCGATACCGCAGCCCTGATGGCGAGCGAGCCCGAGTGCGTATACGTCCCGTCACCAAGATTCTGGAACACGTGCTCGGTGTCCGTGAACGGCGCGTGCCCGATCCACGTGGCGCCTTCGCCGCCCATCTGCGTGTAGGTCTCGGTATTCCGGCCCATCCATGCCGCCATAAAATGGCAGCCGATCCCGGCGATGGCGTGACTGCCCTCCGGCACCCGGGTCGAGGTATTGTGTGGGCACCCCGAGCAAAAATGCGGCAACCTGGCCCCGTTTCCTGTTACGGCCTTGACCGCATCATCTTTCTGGGCGAGGAAGCTCAAGTGCTCATCGATATCGGGGCTCGTATAGAAACGTGCCAGCCGCTTCCCTAACGCCCTTGCCACCGTCGCCGCGGTCAGTTCGCCGGCGGATGGCAAGAGCCAATCGCCGTGCTCATCGAGTTTGCCGACGATGGTCGGCCTGGACTCGGCCTGCCAGTCGAAGAGCTGTTCCTTGATCTGGGCCTCGATAACCCCGCGCTTCTCCTCGATGACGAGAATTTCTTCGAGGCCTTCTGCAAATCGACGAATACCCTCCGCCTCGAGCGGCCAACTCATTCCAACCTTGTAGACGCGAATACCGATGTCGCTGGCCCGCTGCGTATCAATACCCAGATCGTCCAGTGCCTGGAGGGTATCACCGTGAGACTTGCCGGTCGTGAGAAGACCGAACCGTGGTCGGGGACTGTCCATGACGACGCGATCGAGCTTGTTCGCGCGTGCGAACGCGGCGGCGGCTTTGAGTTTATGTCTGTGCAGGCGGGACTCCTGCTCGAGCGGCGGGTCCGGCCAGCGTATTCCAAGGCCTTCGGGAGGCATTTCGTACTGAGGTTGAACGATCTCGAAGCGCTCGTGATCGAACTCGAGCGTCTGGGACGCGTCGGCAGTTTCCTGGATCACTTTCATGCCGATCCAGCAGCCGCTGTAGCGCGACATTGCATACCCCATGAGCCCCAGCTCGATCAACTCCTGGACACTCGCGGGATTCAGTACCGGCATCATGGCATCCATGAAGCTGTACTCACTCTGCTGCGGCAGTGTCGAGGACTTACAGGCGTGATCGTCGCCAGCCGCGACCAGGACGCCGCCATGACGCGAAGTGCCGGCGGCATTGCCGTGTTTGAACGCGTCCCCGGACCTGTCTACACCTGGCCCTTTCCCGTACCACAGACTGAACACGCCATCGACCTGGGCGCCGGGAAATAGATTCGCCTGCTGCGTACCCCATATCGACGTCGCCGCCAACTCTTCGTTGAGCCCCGGCTGGAAGCGAATACCGGCTTCGTCCAAGACCCCGCTCGCACGCCACAGCTCCCGATCCAGGCCACCCAGAGGCGAACCGCGGTAACCGGAAACAAAACCGGCCGTATTGAGGCCTGCGCTCCGGTCGCGTTCGCGCTGCAGCAACAGCAGCCGCACGAGCGCCTGCAGACCGGTGATGAAGAGTGTCTTCCCGTCCAGTTGGTAACACTCATCCAACCTCTCGATATGACGAAGATTCACCGCAGGATCTGGAGGTCCACCGTCGGAATTCATCTCAATTCAGCCGTAGCCATACTTCATAATATCCGGATACGCACGAGAATCTAAGAAATTGCATGCCGGCACTATGGATCGGGGTGGTCGGATAGCACGTCCATGAAGACATTCGTGTCAACATTGGCGCCGCTCAACACGACGCCGACACAGTCGTAGTCAACCGCAGCCTGGCTCAACACGGCGGCTAACGCCACGGCTCCAGAGGGCTCGAGAATCAGCTTCAGGTAGCGCGCGCCGAACGCCATCGCATGAGCCGCCTGAGCGTCGGTCACCGCTATCCCCGCGGCCAGTATCCGGCGGTTGATGGCAAACGTGATGGCGCCAGGTGTCGGGGCCATGAGCGCATCACAGATCGTCGTCGGGTGCCCTTGTACCACTTGCCGTGAGCCGGCAGAGAGCGAACGCCGCGTTTCATCGTATCCCTCCGGCTCGACAGCGTAGAACCGACACTCCGGAAACAATGCAGATAGGCTGAGCCCACAGCCTGCAATTAGACCTCCCCCGCCACAAGGTGCGTAGAAAGCCTCCAGCGTCAGTCCCTTGGTCTGCGCGTGACTGCCGAGCTCCAGTCCTACCGTGCCTTGTCCGGCGATGATGTCGGGGTGATCGAACGCCGGCACGAGCGCCGCGCCACGTTCGGCCGTGATCTGTGCCGCGATGTGCTCACGATCCTCGCGATAGCGATCGTAGAGAACGATTTCTGCGCCGAGCGTTCGTGTGTTGAACTGCTTAATCTTGGGAGCATCTTTAGGCATGACAATGGTCGCGTGGACACCAAGCCACTTGGCCGCAAGCGCAACACCCTGCGCATGATTTCCCGACGAGAATGCTACGACCCCTGCGCTGCGTTCGTTGTAACTCAGTTGCAAGAGACGATTGAGCGCACCACGAATCTTGAAGGCGCCGCCGAATTGCAGGGATTCGGCTTTGACTAGAACCCGGGTGCCCGCTCGCTGATTCAGGACGTCCGACTCGAGCACTGGTGTTGCGAGCAGCCAATCCCGAAGCCGCCCGCCGGCTTCTTCTACGTCGCCCACCGTCGGCAGCACATCCGTCATACAGTCACAACTTGCTCTCGTATTAGGCGGATACTATAGTCGAGACGGACGGTACCCCGTCGGGGTTTGAAAGGGAACACGGTTAGACAGGAACATCTCGATGCCGTGACCCGTACCCACGAAGACAATCTCGATCTCTGGCAACACTCTCATTCCTTCGGTCAGCAGATAAAGCGGCCGGGTGAGGTGCGCACGCTGATCGTCATCGCACTGACGAGTTCGATGATGGTCGTGGAGATCGGCGCAGGGCTTCTCTACGGCTCCATGGCCCTCCTGGCAGACGGCCTGCATATGGGCGCACACACGGTGGCGCTGAGCATCAACGCGTTTGCTTACATCTACGCGCGCCGACAAGCCCACAAGGAACGATTCAGCTTCGGCACGGGCAAGGTCAACACGCTCGGTGGGTTCACGGGCGCGATGCTGCTCGCGGGATTCGCCGTCTTCATGGCGTGGGAGAGCGTGGCTCGGTTGCTGTCCCCGGTAGAGATCGCCTTCAATCAAGCCATCTTCGTCGCCGGCATGGGCCTCATCGTCAACGGCGTCTCCGTCTATATCCTCGGGCACAGCCACGGTTCCGAGCCTGACCACGATCCGGCAGCCGGGCCGGGCGCGCAGATTCACGGCCATGCTCACCTCGACCACAACCTGCTCGCCGCTTACCTGCACGTCCTGGCCGACGCGCTGATCTCGCTACTCGCGATCTTCGCCTTGTTGAGCGCCAAGTACCTCGAGTTGGTCTGGGCTGACCCGGCCATGGGCATCATCGGCGCCGTCCTCGTGGCGCGTTGGTCGCTCGGTCTGCTTCACAGCACGGCGCAGATACTGCTGGATCGCGCGGCGCCGGAGGAACTCAGAGCGGCCGTCAGAGACAACATCGAGTCCCGGGACGACAACCGGGTCGTGGATCTGCACATCTGGGCCGTCGGGCCGGGTATTTACTCGGCCATCGTGGCGATCGTCACGCATCACCCCCAGCCTCCCGATCACTATAAGGCGCTGCTGCCACAGGACCTGAATCTGGTCCATGTCACGGTCGAAGTTCACGACCGTAACGACGCCCCGCGATGAGTCGCCTGCCCCACTCGTTATAATTCGGGCGATGACCGATCCGACCCTGGACACACCTGTCCAAGCAACGCAATCCAACGGGCCGCTGGTCAGGCTGCACGGTGTGGACGTCGCGCTCGCCGGCCATACCGTGCTGCACAATCTCGATTGGGAGCTACGGACCGGTGAGCATTGGGCGGTCGTCGGTGCGAACGGCAGCGGCAAGACCAGCTTCCTGCGACTCGTTGCCGGAAGGCTGTGGCCGGCGCCGCATAGCGGCACACGCCGGTACGACTTTGGCGGGGAACTGCAGATCGATGCCGTGCAGGCGCTCGGGAGAATCACGCTCGTAGGCCCGGAGTTGCAGGACCGCTATACGCGCCTGGGTTGGAATTTCGACGCCGTGGACGTCGTGCTGTCGGGACTCAAGAAAACCGATATCCCGCGCCACGAGCCCGAAGCACAGGACCGGATCCGGGCCCGTGGGCTGCTGCGGGAACTCAAGCTGCTACATCTGGCCGAGAGGCCGTTCCTCGAGCTCTCGCGCGGCGAGCAACGACGCGTATTGATCGCGCGAGGGCTGGCGTTC
>JAZFYK010000275.1:0-5735 GCA_036443505.1 Gammaproteobacteria bacterium
ACAGGCCTCGGCACATCGGTCTCCCATTCGTGAGCGCACCTCTGCCGAGATTCCCGGCGCGGGGGCCTCCTCGACGATTTTTTGATGGCGCCTTTGCATGGAGCAATCTCGTTCTCCCATGTGAATGGCGTTGCCATGATTGTCGGCGAGAACCTGGAATTCGATGTGCCTCGGGTGCTCCAGGAATTTCTCCATGTAGACCTGGTCGTCATCGAATGCGGCCAGGGCTTCTCCCTTGGTGACGGCGATCGCATTGAACAAGGAGGCTTCGCTGTGGACGACGCGCATCCCGCGGCCACCGCCTCCTCCGGACGCCTTGATAATCACCGGGTAGCCGATGTCACGTGCGAGACGTGCATTTTCCTCGTTGTCCTCTGTCAGCGACCCGTCTGAGCCGGGGACACAGGGAACGCCCGATTCCCGCATGGCGCGAATGGCAGAGACCTTGTCCCCCATCAGTCGTATCGTCTTGGGATTCGGGCCGATAAAAATAAAGCCACTCTCCTGCACCCGCTCAGCGAAATCGGCGTTCTCCGACAGGAACCCATAGCCGGGATGAATGGCGACTGAGTCCGTGACCTCGGCTGCGGCGATCAGCGCCGGCATATTGAGATAGCTCTGAGAAGAGGGCGGCGGTCCGATACAGACCGTCTCATCGGCCAGCAGCACATGCTTGAGGCTAGAATCGGCGGAGGAGTGCGCTGCAACTGTCTTGATACCGAGTTCCTGGCAGGCTCGGACGATTCGCAGGGCGATCTCGCCGCGGTTTGCGATCAGAACCTTCTCAAGCATCCTGCCGTAATTCTTCGATGATGAACAACACCTGGCCGAATTCCACCGGCGCGCCGTTCTCTACCAGTATGCTCACGACCCTGCAGGCGACGTCGGATTCGATCTGATTCATCATTTTCATCGCCTCGACGACACACAAAGTGTCGCCGACTTCAACCTCGGAACCGATCTCGACAAACGGTTTCGCCGCTGGCGCCGGGCCTGAATAGAACGTCCCGACCATCGGGGCAATCACTTCATGGCCACTGCGTGCCGGCTCGGGCGCGGGGGCTTCCACGGCCACCGGCTCGGCGGCGGCAGCGGCTGTAACGGGTGTCGGCGCCGCGGCGCCGACGGGCGCGTTACGAGCATAGCGGCTTATGCGTACGGACTCTTCGCCCTCGGATATCTCGATCTCTTCTATCCCGGATTCCTTGAGCAGCTCGATTAGCTTCTTGACTTTTCTTATGTCCACTGCCTGCTCCTTATAGCCTAACGGTGCATTCGTCGTGTGGCGTGTCGTTAGGCGGCCCCGAGATGACGTTCGGCCGCGATCAAGGCCAGCTCGTAGCTCGTGACGCCAAAGCCGGCAACGGTCCCGATCGCGATGTCAGAAAAAAATGATTGCTGACGGAAGTCTTCTCTGGCGGCGACGTTCGATAGATGAATCTCGATGAACGGAATGCCGACGGCAAGCAGCGCATCCCTTAAGGCGATGCTCGTATGCGTGAACGCGGCTGGGTTAAATAGAATCAATTCGATGTTTTCCTCGCGCGCCTCATGGATGCGGTTGAGTAGCTCGTGTTCGGCATCGTTCTGGTAGCAAAGGAGCTCATGGTCCCGTTCTTCGGCCAACTGCACGAGGCGATCTTCGATCTCCTCGAGTGTGGTCCGCCCATAGAGTTCCGGTTCCCGCTGACCCAGCAGATTCAAATTCGGGCCGTTGATGAGTAGCAAACGCGCCATACGCGAAGATCGCAGCAAATGCAGGCCAGTTTATACCATTTTCGCCGAATTTAGCGACAAATGCTGAACTTGCTGCAGCGCGGGACTACATTCGGCCGGCGATGCGGGCGCGGGCGCGGGAAACATCGGTCGTGCCCGCCGCCAGGTCTTCGAGAATGCTCTGCAGGTCATCGAGGTCCTCGGCGTGTAACTCGCCGGTATGGACACCCAGGACATGGCCCTCTGGATCGGTGAAGACGCTGAAGGGCAGGGCGAAGAAGTCTACGCCGAACGCCGCGGCGGCATCCATCGCGTCGGCCTGGCCGATGAGGACTGGGTAGTTGAACTCCAGATCCTCCATGAAGGCGAGGACCGGATCAGGCCGATCGACGGCGATACCGACAACTTGCACCGAATGCTCGCGACGACGCTCCTGATATTCGACGAGAAGTGGAATCTCCCTCAAGCAAGGTGCGCACCAGGTGGCCCAGAAATTGATCAGCAGCGCCTTACCGGGCCAGCTGCCGATGGACTGTGGTTCCCCGGCCGGAGTGTCCAGTGTGAACTCGGGCAGCATCTCCACGGTCTCGGGCGCCGCGACGGCCTCTGTCCGGTCAGGAATCGGCACGAGCTCCAGGGCGCGGTAGCCGAAGTACGCCATTACAGCCGTGCTACTGAGCAGAAAGGTCACCAGCGCCGTGCGAGCCATCTGCCTGCTCGACGCTATAGTGCGGCCAGCAGTCGAACGTGAGCCGCAAAGTCTTCGGCGGGAACGTACCCGACCAGCTTGTACGCCGGCTGTTCCTGACCGGCGCTATCGAAGAATGCGATAGTCGGCGGACCGAAGCTGCTGAAGTACCGCAGTAGTGCTTTATCATCGTCATCGTTGTCCGTGACGTCCGCCTGCAGCAGAACGAACGGCTCCAGTGCGGCGATAACATCCGCATCGGGGAAGGTGTATTTCTCCATCTCTTTACAAGACACACACCAATCCGCGCTGAAATCGAACATCACGGGGGCACCCGCGGTGCGGGCCGAGGCCAGGGCAACCAGTAGCTCGGGGACGGACTCCACGGGTTCGAACGCGAGATGCCCGGTGGACAGGCCTTGCGATGACCCTCCGAGCAGGCTGCCCCGCGGGATCGGCTCGAGTGGATCGTCGCCGCCAAGCGTCACGCCGACGAGCATCAAGCCGCCGTAGATACAGGCCATGATGCCGAGCCCCTTACCCAGGCGCCTGACGGCCGGTGCCGTCTCGGGCAGCGGCTCGAAAGCGCCGAGAAAAACGCCCGTCAAGAACACGAGCAAGGCCCACAGCAACAGCGTGATACTGCCCGGCAGCACTCGTTCCATCATCCAGATCGCAAGCCCCAACATCATGACGCCGAAGCTCGCCTTCACGGTGTCCATCCAGGATCCGGCTTTCGGCAGCAGCTTCCCGGCCGAGGCGCCCACCAGCAATAACGGAGAACCCATACCGAGGCTCAGTGCAAACAGGGCTCCGGCTCCGCGGGCGACGTCGCCACTTTGGCCGATGACCGCAAGCGTAGCGACGAGCGGAGGCGCGACACAGGCTGTCACGATCAACGCCGAGAGCGCGCCGATGATGGCCGTGCCGATGAAGGTACCGGTCCGCTGGTTATTCGACAGGTTGGCCAGGCGCGTCTGGACTGCGGTGGGCATTTGCAGTTCGAACATGCCGAACATACTCAGTGCCATACCGACGAAGAGCGCCGCGAACAACGTCAGGAGCCAGGGTTCTTGAAATGCCGCCTGTAGCTGGGAGCCGGCCGAAGCGGCGAGCGCGCCGCCGATCGTGTAGGTCACGGCCATGCCCATCACGTAGGACAGCGACAAAGCGAACCCGCGCCCGGTCGTCACGTTGTCGCCTTGCCCGGCGATGATGCCGGACAGGATCGGGACCATCGGCAGCACGCAGGGCGTGAAGGCCAGCAGCAGGCCCAGGCCGTAGAAGGTTCCCAGAACCAGCCACCAGGAACTGTTGAGGACCAGCGACGCGAGGCGATCCTGCTCGGAGATGAATCCTGGGTCTTCGACGACGCCTGCGAATGTGCCGGACGCCGGTAGGTCGAGGGTGACGGATTGCGGGATGATCGGATAACAAATGCTGTCGTCCTTGCAACCCTGAAGCGTCGCGTCGATGACAACTTCGATAGCGTCGGGCGTCGCCCTGGAGAACGGTAGCTCCGCCTCGACGTAGTTGTAGAATACGCCCACATCGCCGAAAAACTCATCGTAATGCGGTTCACCCGTGGGGATTCGGGCGGCCCCGAGCTGAATTGCGCTATCCGTGCTGAACGCGAATTTGTCGCTGTAGAGGTAATAACCCGGCTCGATGCGCCAGCTGAGCGTGATCCGATTGGCGCCGTCGACACGGCTATCCAGGACGAACGCTTCGTCCACCGGCAGTAGTTCGGAGTCGGACGTGCCGGAGAGCAAAGAGCTGATGAATGATTCGCCACCGCCCTCCGGTAGCGAGACGTTGCTGGTCCAGCGCTGCGGGGGATAACACAAACCGATATCCGCGCACCCCTGGGCCGTGAGCTGGAAGTCCATCTCGTCGACTTCGCTGGCGCGCCGATAGGGAATCCCGACCTGGAATTCACCGCGATAGGTCTCGACCACGCCGAAGAACTCGTCCTCGTGAATCTCGCCCGTCGGAAAAACCGGCGCGCCTAGTGTCACGGCATCTGTCTGGCTCGCGAAGTCGAAGCGCTCCCGGTAGAGGTAATAACCGTCCTCAACCGCGAACTTCAGTACTAGTTGGTCGGCCGACGCCTCGATCGTGTACGGAAACGCCTCCGCGGGCGGCAGGACTTCCTGCGCCGCCGCGACTGCGCAGCCCACGAAGCCTGGGATCAGGACCAACAGTTTAGTAGTCAAGCTGTACCGGAAACGCATGCATCACTCCTCAGGGCCGACAGCCGCCGCGAGCCACTTCAGATAGTCCGAAGAACCGCTATGAACAGGGACCGCCAATACCTCCGGTAGTTCAGAATCTGATCGCTCCCGGATCATTGTTTCGACTGCCTCGAAACGGCCTTGTGTAGTCTTAATCAGCACGAGCACCTCATCATCACGCTGTAATTTCGATTCCCAGCGGTAAGTCGACACTATACCCGCAAGCCTGCTGACGCACGCCGCAAGACGCTGTTCTACGAGTGTTTTGGCGAGATCGTCGGCCTCCTGGGCATTGCCGCAGGTCGTCAATACCAGCAGGGCTTCCGGGCTCACGTGACGTCTGCGCCAGTGCGAATGTGGCCGGTAAGCATAGCCGGGTGAGGGGCCCCGTGTCATCGTGATCGATCACAACCCCTTGAAATTCGGCGGTTCGGCACTATTATTAGCACTCGAGTCAGCCGAGTGCTAACGACCAATACGGCTGCCGTATAAATTATCCTATTAAATCATAGACTTGGAGAGGGAGACTCACCAATGAAAATTCGTCCCTTACATGATCGCGTCATTATCCGGCGCACGGAGGAAGAACGGACCTCCCCCGGGGGCATCGTGATACCCGATACCGCGACCGAGAAGCCGATCAAAGGCGAAGTCATCGCCGTAGGCAATGGCAAGGTGCTGGACAGTGGCGAGACGCGGGCCCTGGACCTGAAAGCAGGTGACAAGGTTCTGTTCGGCAAGTACTCCGGCACGGAGGTCAAGGTCGACGGTGAAGAACTCCTGGTCATGCGCGAAGACGACGTCATGGCCGTGATCGAGGGCTAACCCCGATCCCATATCACGTTTAAATAATTCAAGAATTAGGGAGACTGAAATGCCAAAAGAAGTGAGATTTGCCGATGAGGCACGCCAGCGGATGCTCCAGGGCATCAATGTGCTGACGAACGCCGTCAAGGTGACCCTCGGCCCTAAGGGCCGCAACGTCGTACTCGAGAAGAGTTTCGGTGCGCCGACCGTCACGAAAGATGGTGTATCCGTTGCGAAGGAGATCGAGCTCGAAGACAAGTTCGAGAACATGGGCGCTCAGATGATCAAGG
>JAZFYK010000276.1:0-2873 GCA_036443505.1 Gammaproteobacteria bacterium
CTGATGGCTCGTGTCGAATCCCTGGTGCGACGAGTCTCCTCGCAGGAGGAACGAACCTCGCTCGAGGTCGCGGGCCTGAGATTGGATTTATTATCCAGAGAAGTCTCGCGTGACGGCCAGAAGATCGACCTTAAGCCAAGAGAGTTCCTGCTGCTAGAGTACTTGATGCGGCATGCCGGCCAGATTCTTACGCGTACGATGCTCCTGGAGGCGGTATGGGACTATCAGTTCGATCCCCAAACTAATGTTATCGACGTCCACATAAGCCGGCTACGGCAGAAAGTTGACCGCGACTTCGACCAATCGCTGATCCAGACCGTCCGAGGCGCGGGGTATGTTCTCAGAGCGCCTCGATAATATCTGGCACAGCGCCACATTCAGGCTGGGCATCCGGTTCATGGCGCTGTTCGCGGTGTCCTTCCTGATTGTCGGTATGTTTATGTACTGGCAGACCGAAACCTATATGGAGCGCGAGCTCCGCACCCTGATCGATGCGGACGTCGCCGAATCTCAGGATTTTTACGTGCGCTACGGGCTGGACCGCATGATCGCAGAGATCGAAGAGCGAACACAGCAGGATCCATTTTCGGTCGGTTTTCTGCTTAACGATCGATGCCGGCCGGCCGGGGGAAACGTGACCCGACTGGCACCACAAAATCACGCTGTCGACCTCTGCGAAGAAACCGATGCAGACGGCTGGCTCCTGTTCGAGCTGGATATCGATCCATTCGGGTCCAGCACCCAGGGCTCGGCATGGGACGATGACGTCTATGCCCGCCTCGTCTCGTTGTCCGACAAACATCAGCTCATCGTCGGACGCATGGTCGGCAACCTGGAGGACGCGCAAGGAATGATGTTCGATGCGCTCTCCTGGGGACTTCTGATCACACTCGGTCTCGCGGTCATCGGCAGCATCTTCATGGCACGAAGCGTCAACAACCGCCTGGAGAGCATCAACCGAATCTCTCGACAGATTCGGCGTGGCGACCTGTCGCGCCGCATGCCGTCGATGAAGGGTGGCGACGAGTTCGATCGTCTGGGCGGCAACCTCAATGAAATGCTCGACCAGATCGAGAGTTTGATGGCCGGCGTACGAGATGTGTCCAATTCGATCGCACACGATCTGCGGACGCCGCTGACCCGCCTGCGGACCCATCTCGAGCAGCTCCAGGATGGCGCGCAGAGCGATGAGATGCGGGCAAAAATCGAGAATACGCTCGCCGAGGCGGATGCGCTCCTCGCGACCTTTAGCTCCCTGCTGAGAATTGCCCAGATCGAGGCCGGAAACCGCAGAAGTGAGTTCGGCGAGGTCGGTCTCGACGAGCTCATCAACGATGTCGTGGAACTCTACGAGCCGCTGGCGGCGGAGAAAGGCCTGCAGTTGATGGCTGACACGACCACGCCGGTACGAGCCTCGGGCGACCGGGATCTATTGTTTCAGGCGATCTCCAATCTCGTCGACAATGCCATCAAATACACGCCCGCAAACGGGACCGTGGCTATCCGTCTAGGCACGGGACCCGCAGGCGCGCGTGTCGTCGTAGCCGACTCCGGCGCGGGCATCCCGGCCGAGGAACGTACGCGCGTACTCGAGCGCTTTTATCGGCTCGAGACACATCGCGGCTCGCCGGGAAGCGGGTTAGGGCTTAGCCTCGTGGCCGCCGTCGTCAGCTTACACGGCGGCTCTGTCACTCTGGAGGACCATTGCCCAGGCCTCCGCGTGCAACTGGATCTGCCGCAGGCCTGACCGAATAGTCGCGACGCGGCCGTCGCTCCTACGGTGGCTGCGAGAGAACGTCTTGTAGGAGCGGCCGCCCGGCCGCGAGACGTTACTGCGCGCCTCCGGGCTGGGCAATCTCGAAGTGGACGCCATGCGCGCCCTCAAAGAACATCAGCAAGGTCGTACCGCCCGGACGATTCGGCCGGATCACATACGGCTCATACCCGCTGGCCTCGATCTTTGCCACGATCGCATCCATATCGGTCACCGAGAAACCCATGTGATCCAACGAGCGGCCACGACTCGGCGCCGTGCTGCCTTCCTGCGCTTCCGAGAGATAGACCCAGATACCGTCGTAGCGAATCGCGTGAATGCGGCCGCCGCCTCGCTCGGGGTCGTAGTCACCACCGAAGACTTCGAGCATCCAGTCGCGCAACACTTCGGCATTCTCTGTCACCATATGGACGTGCGAGAAGCCCGTGAAATCGGGGTCCTCGAGCAATTCGACTCTCGTCCCCCAGGGATCCTGGATCATGGCGATCATGCGCGACGTCGTTCCGGGGTGAGGCTCGGAAACGACCTGCGCACCCATGACCCTCGCCTTCTCGACCATCGCCGGAACATCGGCCACCGCGAAACCGAAATGGTCGATTACGCTGCCGCCGCTCGGTTGAGCGTCAGCGTCATCGAGCATCGTCGAGATCGACCCATGAGTCTGCCTGACGGAGCCCATACCCCCCGCAGACGGCCGGAGTTCCCCCCCGACGAGCGTGTGATACCACTCGGCGGCGGCGGCGGGATCCGGCGTGCGAAGATGCACATGGGTGAAACTTTGAGCGACGGCGAGCCCGGGCAGCACGACAGACGCCAGGGCGAAAGTCTTGATCCCGTCTCGAAGTCGCGATGACACTACATGAGACATGAGTACCCTCCCCCTAAGAAAATAACACCGTCCAAAGGAAATCCCAAGCGACGCGCATAGAAGCGTGCGGATTCACTCTGCGACGGAGCGCACTAACCCCGGATAGTAGTACCACAGCGTACCGATGCGGGCGAAATAATGGACGTACAGCGCGGCCCACAGGCCGTGATTTCCGAATGGCAGCAGAACCCACCAGGCTGCGAGAAATATCGCCAACGATACGAGCATCGC
>JAZFYK010000277.1:0-6052 GCA_036443505.1 Gammaproteobacteria bacterium
CTCGTCGCAGCTGGTCTCTATCCCCAGTACCTTCAACGCTGCCACCCTCGCGGAATCTTTACACGAGCCCATCCTAAGGGATATCATCGATCGATTCAGCGCCGGCGTCAGCCGGCCTATTTTTCTGCCCCCCCGGAACATTAGATGCCAGGCGTTCGTGTAAGAGAAAGTGAGCACTTCGATGCCGCCCTGCGGCGCTTCAAGCGCGCCTGCGAAAAGGCGGGTGTGCTCACCGAACTACGTCGGCGCGAATACTATGAGAAGCCTACCCAGGAACGAAAACGCAAAAAAGCCGCCGCCGTCAAACGACACATGAAGCGGCAGGCGCGACAGGTAATGCGGCGCACACGCATGTACTGAGCGTTCCCGGCTACATGCCGTGCCACCCAGCACTACGCTCAAAGAGCGCCTCGTGCCGCTGTTATGCTAGAAACTCTCTGACGCAACTCGTGGACCGAATGTGGCCTCAGGAAACTCCAGCAGCGGGCTGATTCCACAACCGTTCATCGACGGGCTGATCGCCCGCGCCGACATCGTCGAGGTCGTCGGCAACCGCGTGACACTGAAGAAGGCGGGCCGGGAATACAAAGCCGTCTGCCCGTTCCACGACGAGAAGACGCCATCGTTTACGGTCAGCCCGACGAAGGGCTTCTATCACTGTTTCGGCTGTGGGGCTCACGGGACCGCCATCGGTTTCCTCATGAACTATGAGAATCTCGGCTTCGTTGAAGCCGTCGAGGCACTCGCTGAAATGCTCGGGTTGGAGGTACCTCGTAGCGGGGAAGATCGGCACGCGGGCCGCGACGAGGCACTCTACGCCATACTCGGGGAAGCAGACCAGATCTACCGGAACGCCCTGCGGCAAAACTCAGGCGCGATCGATTACTTGAAACGGCGTGGTATCGACGGCGCGACGGCCGGACGTTTCGCCATGGGTTATGCGCCCGATGCGTGGGATACCATTCTGAAGGAGCTAGGGTCCAGCGATGCGCGGATCTCGCAACTTCGCGACGCTGGACTCGTGACCCGCAACGAACAGGGTCGCCAATACGACCGGTTCAGAGATCGCATCATGTTTCCGATCCGCGATCCGCGCGGCCGCATTGTCGGCTTCGGCGGGCGTGTCCTGGGCGACGGCGAGCCCAAATATCTCAACTCTCCCGAGACGCCTGTGTTTCACAAGGGGCAGGCGCTGTATGGCCTGTACGAAGCCCGCCAGATGCAGGGGCGAGCGGCCGAGATTCTCGTCGTTGAGGGCTATCTGGATGTCGCGAGCCTCGCGCAGCATGGGGTCGAACCGGCCGTCGCGACGCTCGGAACCGCGACGACCGCGGAGCACGTTCGCCGGCTGACGCGGCTCACGGACCGAGTCATCTTCTGTTTTGATGGCGATCGTGCCGGACGCGCGGCCGCGTGGCGAGCGCTCGAAACCGCACTACCGCATGCGGGCGGAACCGTCGAAGTCAAGTTTCTGCTGCCACCGGCAGGCCATGATCCCGACTCACTGGTCCGCGAAATGGGCGCAGAGTCCTTCCGGGCGATGCTGGCAACCGCGAAACCGCTGTCCGAATTCCTGCTCGAGGAGCTTCGGAGCAGAGTCGACCTCACGAGTGCCGATGGGCGCTCCCGCCTGACGGCCCTGGTACGACCGCTCCTGACGCGCCTGCCGGTAGGCGTCTACCGTGAACTCCTGCTCGAGCGACTCGCAGAGCTCGTGGGACTGACAGCGGAACGACTCGACACCTTGCTCGATACACCGAGCGAGACCGCTGTCCTGACGCATCAGCCCGAGTCGACGGCAAAGCGCAACGCGCTCGTCCGGAAGGCCATCACGCTGATATTGCACCACCCGGCAGCGGCGCTCGAACTCGGGGATGTGGCGGACCTCGATTATCTAGACCTGCCCGGTGTTGATCTTCTTAAGCGCCTACTTGAAGTCGTGCGCGAGAATCCCCAAATAAACGCTGCGGGACTTGAGGAGCGGTTCCGGCATGACCCCGAAGGCCGCTTCCTGAACCGCCTGGTAGGCCAGCCGCCCCTGGATGACGAGGACGCGGCACCACAGGTCCTCAAGGATAACGTGGCCCGTCTGGTCGAACGGGGGTTGAAGGATCGGCTGCACGCGCTGACACGCCGAGGCGATGCGCTGAACGAGGCGCAGCGGGCGGAAATGGCCGAGATCGGTGCTCGCCTCAGGACGGCCCAGAGCGCGCATCGCGCCGGCTAGGTACCGTCTGGGCGCTCCCGGCCGCAGGTGGCCTGGCAGGCAGACCTGTGTTCAGATAAACTAGATTGTTTGCATTGCGCCGTCCAAGCGGCAAGGACGTCCGAATCGATGGATACACCCGCGCAAGCCCGACCCAAACTTGAGCCCCAAGACGAAGAGCGTCAGTCTCAGCTCAAGATCCTCATTGCCAAAGGCAAAGAGCAAGGCTATCTGACCTATGCCGAGGTAAACGACCACCTGCCCAGCGATATCGTCGATCCAGAGCAGATCGAAGATATCGTAAACATGATCAACGATATGGGCATCACAGTACATGAGAAGGCACCCGATGCCGAGTCGCTGCTCCTGTCCGATGCAGCGGTATCTACGGTCGACGATGCGGCCGACGAGGCCGTTGCCGCGCTCGCGACGGTCGACAGCGAGTTCGGTCGCACGACCGATCCCGTGCGAATGTACATGCGCGAGATGGGCACGGTCGAGCTGCTGACCCGACAGGGTGAGATTCGAATCGCGAAACGGATCGAGGAAGGCCTGAACCAGGTGCGTATGGCGCTCGTGCAGTTCCCGCCGACGATCGGGCTGCTTCTCGATACCTATGAACTCGTTCTCGCGGGCGACACGCGCCTGCAGGACGTGATCGTGGATTTTATCGATCCCAATCAGGAGATCGCAGATCCGAACGCCAAACCCGCGGCTGATGACGACTCGGACGAGGTGGTCGACACGGGTCCCGACCCGCGGGAAGTCACGAGGCGACTGAAAAAAATCCGGCGGCATTACAAGCGCTTCATGGATGGATTGGAGAAACATGGAATCAGCCACGGCGCGACACAGAAGTACCTCGTGCCCCTGACCAATGAGTTCATGGAGATCAAACTCGCGCCGAAATTATTCGAACTCATGGTGGCACAACTCAGAGACTCCATTGACAACATCAGAGGCCAGGAACGACAGATCCTGGCGTTCTGTGTCGGCTCGGCAAAAATGCCGCGCAAGGACTTTATCGCCAGCTTCCCGACGAACGAGACCAACCTGAACTGGGTCGACAAGCATATTCGCGCCAAGCGTAAACACTCGTCCCAGCTTGCCAAGCTCAAGGGCGATATTTTGCGGTGTCAAAAACGCCTCAACAGGCTCGAGATCGGCACGTTCCTTTCCATCGCCGAGATCAAAGACATCAACCGGGAGATCTCGATGGGCAAGGCCCAGGCCCGGCGTGCCAAGAAAGAAATGGTGGAAGCCAACCTGCGTCTCGTGATCTCTATCGCCAAGAAGTACACGAATCGCGGGCTACAGTTTCTCGACCTGATACAAGAGGGCAACATCGGTTTAATGAAAGCCGTCGATAAATTCGAGTATCGGCGCGGCTACAAATTTTCAACCTATGCGACCTGGTGGATCCGGCAGGCAATCACGCGCTCTATCGCGGATCAGGCTCGGACGATTCGAATCCCCGTGCACATGATCGAAACGATCAATAAGCTCAATCGAATCTCCCGCCAATTGCTCCAGGAGATGGGGCGCGAACCCACTCCGGACGAGTTGGCCGAGCGCATGGAGATGCCTGAGGACAAAGTCAGGAAAGTGCTCAAGATCGCCAAAGAACCCATTTCCATGGAGACACCCATCGGGGATGACGAAGACTCGCATCTCGGCGACTTCATCGAGGACGCCGAAGTCTCCTCTCCCGTGGACTCCGCGACCTCCGAGGGGCTCAAGGAAACCACGCATGCGGTCTTGGCGGGCCTGACGCCTCGCGAGGCGAAAGTACTGCGAATGCGTTTCGGGATCGACATGAACACCGACCATACCCTCGAGGAAGTCGGCAAGCAGTTTGATGTCACCCGTGAGCGAATCCGACAGATCGAAGCCAAGGCGTTGCGTAAGCTGCGTCATCCCTCGCGCTCGGACCACTTGCGCAGTTTCCTGCTCGAAGACTGAGCGGGGCGACCGCCTGCGGGCTACGCTGCCCGGTCAGTCCAGGGTGCCGGGGGTGGATAGAGTTCGTCCAACGGCATCGATCTCCCCGTAGCCGTGACGAGACGGCAGTGCATGCGCTGCAACGCGCGCGGCTCCTCGACGCCACAGGAATGCGCGATCATCCCGATCTCCTTGACCATCTGCTGAGCATAGAGGCTCACCCGGACGGCCTTGTTGGCAGGATCCAAGCCCTTCTGCAAGCGCTTGTTGTGGGTCGTGATCCCCGTCGGACAAGTATTGCGATTGCACTGTAGCGCCTGGATACAACCGAGCGCGAACATGAAGCCACGCGCCGAGACGACGAAATCGGTTCCGGCGCAGAACGCCCAGGCTGCTTCGGCCGGCGTAATCATCTTGCCGCTCGCGATGACACGGATACGCTCACGCAAGCCGTGCTCGTTGAGCTTGTCTACGACCAGGGGCAGGCTCTCTCGTATCGGCAGGCCGACGTTGTCCAGGAGCGGCATCGGCGCCGCGCCCGTGCCACCATCGCCACTGTCCACGGTGATGAAATCGGGCGCGCTCTCGTCTCCTCTGTGTCGAACCTCCTCCAGCAACTCGTCCAGCCAGCCGTAGGCGCCGATGACCGCTTTGAATCCCGTGGGCTTGCCGGTGGCGCGCCGAACGCGCGCGATGAGATCGAGCAATGCGGGGGCGCTATCGACCTCGGGATGGCGGTTCGGGCTCAGTGAATCCTGACCCTCCGGAATATGCCGGATCGCGGCGATCTCCGCGGTGACCTTGCCGCCCGGCAGGATGCCACCCTTGCCCGGCTTGGCTCCCTGGCTGAGCTTGAGCTCGAACATCCTGACCTGGTCATGCGCGGCGATGGCACGCAGCTTGTCATCCGCAAGCACGCCCCGTTCGTCTCGCACACCGTACTTGGCGGTGCCGATCTGAAACACGATGTCAGCGCCGCCTTCTAGATGGTAAGGCGACAGCCCACCTTCGCCGGTGTTCATCCAGATACCCGCGTCGTGGGCACCGGCCGATAGCGCCGTGACCGCCGGTCTGGAAATCGCCCCGAAACTCATGCCCGAGATGTTGAATATCGCCGAAGTGGTATAGGGGTGGGCGCAGTGCGGGCCCACAGTGATCGGCCGGGGCTCCGCCACGTCGCGCTCGAGGACGGGATACGGACAATTCACGAAGATCGGCGTACCCACCGGCCTCAAGTCGCGCGTCGAGCCGAACGCGACCGTACTATCGGCACCCTTGGAAGCGCGATCGACCCAGCCGCGTTCGGCACGATTGAACGGCAGCTCCTCGCGATCCATCGCGAAGAAGTACTGGCGAAAAAACTCTCCGAGACGCTCGAACAAATAACGGAAGCGGCCGATGACGGGAAAGTTCCTGCGAACCGCATTCTTGGTTTGCGTGACATCCTTGATAAACAGGATAACGACGATCAAAAAACTGATGCCGATGACGAAGATAAACAGGTAGGCCAGGAAGCCGACGACCTGAATCGTCTGATCGATCATGTGGACTGCGCTCCTCTTGTTGCCCGATCAGGAAACTGCCCAAATGGATTGTCGCATAGCGACAGCGTGCCCGTAGCGCACCGATCAATGCGCCACGGTGGTAATATAGCCGCGCCTGGGCCCGTAGCTCAGTTGGTTAGAGCAGGGGACTCATCGAGAATGGTGCCTTCGCACCGAAAGGTGCGAAGTGGACGGGATGAATTCAGGGAACCCCGTAGCAGTTTTCTGCCGGCGACCCTGAGCCAAGCCGACGGTACACCGTCGGAAGGTGCAGAGACTACCTGAGAGCTCCAGTGCTCTTAATGACAGGCTAGAGCGTCCCGCACCCTAACAAGGCAACTTGAGGGTGAAGAGATAGTCC
>JAZFYK010000278.1:0-3205 GCA_036443505.1 Gammaproteobacteria bacterium
CGCCGAGCATACAGATCGGCAGGATCAACGGCATCAAGACCGCCTTCGGGAGACTGAAGAGCTTCACACACGGCTTGATCAAAGCGATCGCCATGCCGTACATGAAGAAATTGGCGACGATCAGCCCGATATAGATGTAGAAAATCAGGCCCGGATTCTCAGTCTGGATCAGCGGCCCGACGACGACGTTCTTGAGTTCCAGTGCGGCCAATACCGCGGCGGCCGCTGCGTTACCGGGTATGCCCAATGCCAGCGTGGGCAGCAGCGACCCACCTACGTTGGCGTTATTGGCAACTTCCGCACAGACGATCGCTTCATAACTGCCTTTGCCCCATTTCTTCCTCTCCTCCTCGCTGGCGCGCCGTCGACCGACATCGTAGGAAAAGAAGGAGGCGACATTCGCCCCGGCTCCCGGGATCGCGCCGATCACCGTACCGATGAGGCCCGATCTCAAACTCGGCCGAAGATACTTGACCAGGGAGCCCAGGGATGGAAGCACGCGACCGACATCCGACGGGATGGTCGGCGGAGATTTCTGTGGCAGAACTCGGAGAATCTCGGCCAGGCCGAACAAGCCGATCAGTACGGGAATAAAGCCGACACCATCGGCGAGGTTAAACGAGCCGAAACTAAAACGAGGAACACCGTGTATGGCCTCCAGGCCGATAAACGACACCATGAGACCAAGCCACCCCGAGATCCATCCCTTCAGCGGCGTTTCCATCGAAGACATGGTCCCACAGATGGCGATACCCCAGAGCGAGAGTAGAAACATCTCCCAGGACCTGAATTGAAGTGCGAGAAACAGGACGGCCGGAATAAATGCAATGAGCAGAACGATGCCGACCCAATTCCCTACAAACGAGGCTGAGATAGCCGTACCGAGCGCAAGCCCGCCCTCGCCCCGCTTCGCGAGTGCGTATCCCTCCAGCATGGTTGGAACCGCGTCGGGCGTGCCCGGGATGTTAATGAGTACGGCCGAGATCGCACCGCCGAACACGCTACCGGTATAGACCCCGATCATGAAGATGATGGCAACGGATTGGGACATTCCGACGGTCAGGCCGATCAGTAGCGTCATCGCCATCGTCGTGGACAGGCCGGGCATCGCCCCCCAGAGTATCCCGAGCGTGACACCGCCGAGACAGGCGAACCAGAGCATCGGCGTCTGTGCGATATAGAGCAGCTGCTCCTGGACTTGCGGCCAGACTTCCATGTCAGCGCCTTAGAACGATTCCGGCATGATGATGCCGAACGCATAGCGAAAGATTGTAGCCAGAGCCTCGATCGTTATCAGAGATACGAGGAAGCACCGGGTCAGAGGCGCCTTCCAGAACAGCTTCATGATCGCGGTAGTCACAGCGATCGAGATAACCTCATAGCTGCTGAGACGAAATACGAACACAGGTGTCGGCAGCCGCAGGTCGAAGTTGATGATCCCGACCAGAAAGACGTAGCCAATAATTATCACAATCAACAGCAGGGAGCGACGGCCTTCTTCGCTGGAGAGATAGGCTTGGGACGCTCGTCGGGATGCGCTGGCGAACTCCCGGGCACCACCTGCCTGTACCGCCTTAAGGCCCAGCATGATTGCCATGAGAAGTAGCGTCAGACTCGTGACGAGTGGCAGCAGCCCCGGTGCGGTATAGATGCTGCCTGGTATCTCCAACCGGACCGACATGACTATGGCGGCCATCGCCAACGCGCCGATCACACAGGCACTGCCGAGATCTTTGGCCGGCGACGCCCGTCCAGCCGTATCTTCCTCACCGCCAGTTTCCACGTCTTAGAACTCGGAAGCCGGCAGCGGCTCATAGTCCTGTGGCGGCCACCACTGTTCGAAATTCTCAGGATCCGGCAAGCCCAGTTCCGCAGCGGTCCTCGCGCCGGGAATACTCAAGCGTGCAAAGGTTGCCGCCGAGATCGTCTCCAGTTCGGCCGCGCGTCGGTCGGCCGCATCGCCGACCATGAGGTTGACCACGAAATGCCGCTGCGTCATCGTCTCCTGGAAAGCGTCGGAGCGCACCGCTGCGCTGAACGCGGCTTCGACCTGACGGATGATCTCATAGGGCGTATCGCGCCGGATTCCGAGATTGTAGGTACCGTTGGGCGGCAACTGCTCCCGGACTCCCGGCAACACGCTCGCAAGCGTCGGCATGACCTTGCCACTAGCGGTCCTTATCTCCGTCAGGCCGGACTGCTGCAGCGAGATAAGCTGACCGGTATCGACGAATTGAATGTGCTCATGCACGCCGCCGCCCGCGATATCGACCTCGCCGTTGAGACCGGCCAGCGTCGCCTGCTGCCCGCTGCCATAGGGCACATATTTGAGTTCGATCCCGGCGGAGTGCGCGACGACCGCGGCCAGCTCGTGCCACTGCCCACCGGCCCCGGATGTAGAAATCGTGAGCCGTCCCGGGTTCGACTCGGCCGCGGCGACGACGTCCGCGAACGTCTTGATCGGCGAGTCGGGCCGAACAGCCCAACTACCGAGCGCGGCCGCCGCCTGCATGTAGTACCAGTCCGTCCACGAGCGGGAGTTTCCGCCGCCCCCGACGCGAGCATATTTGTTAAAACTCGACGCACCCAGGAGTGTATAGCCGTCACTGGGCCTGCTCAGCGCATAGCGAGTCGCCAACGCGCCGGCGGCGCCGGGCCGGTTCTGAACATTGATCCGCCAACCCGTCGCGGCGGCCATCTCGGCCGCGACCGCGCGTAGCACAATATCCGTTCCGCCTCCTGGGGCGTACATCACGACCAGGGTAATGGGGCGTTCGGGCCAGTCAGACTGGGCGATGCCGGGGAGGACGAGTAGCACAAGAAGCGCGGTGCAAACCGACAGGTTAATGGCTTTATTTCGCACAAATGGAAGCGGCGTTAGTTACTTAGGAAATCGCTCGACGGAATGCTTTTGACCGGTCGCATTCTTGCAAGAGCGTCTCTGGAGCGCAAGCGAGTCGAGATCGCGCGCATCGAACGTCCAGCATGACGGCGGTATTCCCATTGCTACCGGGCCTGACGTAGAATAACCGCCGTCCTGAGTGTGTCACGGGCGGACGAATTCGAATGAACCGCCGGAGCACACCACATCACGACACCGAATCTGGCGAGGCGAGAGTCAACGCCTCGCCGCCTGATATTTTTCATGAGTCGGACAAAGAGTAAACCAAGGGAGACAGGGCATGGCGAACTTTGGCATGGTGGG
>JAZFYK010000279.1:0-2143 GCA_036443505.1 Gammaproteobacteria bacterium
CTGTAGCGGCACCGACAAGGCGGTGCCTTTATCGACATTCGATCCCCGGCCGTCGCCTACCACGCCGAGCCCGTGGGCATCGTCCGTCATGAGCCAGGCGTCGTGCTCGTTCGCCAGCTCGAGCAGCGCGGCGACGGGTGCGAGATCCCCATCCATACTGAACACGCCCTCGGTCAACAGCAGGCAATAGCGATGCTCGGCACGGTGCGCTCGGAGAAGGCCCGCGGCGTCTCCGACGTCGTTATGCTTGAACGTGAGTACGTGGCTTCGTGCGAGCCTGGCGCCGGAATGCAGGCACGAGTGACAAGTCTCGTCCATGAGGATCAGGTCGGGTTGTCCTACGAGCGCGGGGATCGTGCCGATATTCGCAAGGTAGCCACTACCGAAGACGATCGCGTCTTCGGTGCCTTTGAGACTCGCGAGCCGTGCTTCGAGGCCCTGATACAGTGAATGGTTGCCGGTCACCAGGCGCGATGCGCCCGCCCCGACCCCTAAGCTGCGTGTCGCTTCCTCGCTCGCCTGGATCACATCCGGATGCCGGGACAGTCCGAGATAGTCGTTGCAGGCAAACGAGAGCAGATTCGTCGAGTCCCGACGACCGATCCCGGAGGCGACACGATCGGTTACGACGAGCTCTCGCCTCAGAAGTTGCGCATCGAGCTTGGCCAGTTTGTCGCAGGCTAGCTGCTGCAGAGAGTCTTGGGTCAAGGATCGGGTTCCGCTTCGACGTCGAGCCCGAGTCTGACACAGGAACTGTCAGAGGAGTATCTGGAATGTCCGCTTGGAAATTACTCTCCGGGCTCCCCGCCCATGGCTTTCAGCAGCTCTTCGGTCCGCGCGCGCATCAGCTCCGGAGCGTTGCGCGTCTCCACGTTCAGCCGTACGAGCGGCTCCGTGTTCGACGCGCGCAGGTTAAAACGCCAATCCGCGAATTCCACGCTGACGCCGTCGACATGATCGACAGAAATAGCATCCTTCGCGAACAGGTTTTCTATTCGCGCGAGAACTTCGGCTTCGTCGTCGACCTTGCGGTTGATTTCGCCGCTTGCCGGGAACAGCGCCATACGTTCCTCGACCAGCGCGGCTAGCGACCGGCCGGTCTGGCTCATAATCTCCGCGACCAGCAGCCACGGAATCATGCCGCTGTCGGCGTAAGAGAACTTCCGGAAATAGTGGTGTGCGCTCATCTCTCCGCCGTAGGCTGCATCGTGCTCGCGCATCGTCTGCTTGATGAACGCGTGTCCGGACTTGCTCTGGATCGCCTCGCCACCGGCCTGCTGCACGATTTCAAGCGTATTCCAGATCAGGCGCGGGTCGTGGACGATTCGGTCTCCGGGGGATTTATCGAGAAACGATTGCGCGAGTAAACCGACGACGTAATAGCCTTCGATAAAGCGCCCTTGTTCGTCGAAGAAGAAGCAGCGGTCATAGTCGCCATCCCAAGCGAGCCCGAGGTCGGCGCTGGCCTCTGTGATGCGGTCGATCGTGCTCTGCCGGTTGGCTGTCAACATCGGGTTCGGCACGCCATTCGGGAACCGGCCGTCGGGCTCGTGGTGCAACTTGATGAATTCGAAGGGCAGATGCGGTTCCAATAGGTCCACGATCGGGCCGGCGCCGCCATTTCCGGCGTTCACGACGATCTTTAGCGGCACGAGCGTTGCCACGTCTACATAAGACAGCAGGTGCTCGATGTAGTCCGGCTTGATATCCACCTCGGCGGCGGAGCCCTTGCTAGAAGCTGCGGCGAAGTCGTTCCTTTCGGCTAACGCTCGAACGTCGTGCAGACCGGTGTCCGAACTGATGGGCCGCGACTCTTCCCGGACGAATTTCATGCCGTTGTAGTTCGGGGGATTATGACTGGCGGTTACCATGATCCCGCCGTCGAGACCTGCATGGAAAGTGGCGAAATAGACGAGCTCGGTACCGCCGACTCCGATATCGACGACGTCGACGCCCGCATCCGTGAGGCCCCGTATGACGGCTTGCGCGAGGTCGGCGCTCGACAACCGGATATCGCGACCGACCGCGACGCGCCGCGGCTGGACGAACTCCGCATAGCCTCGAGCGATGCGATAAGCGATCTCCTCGTTCAATTCTTCCGGGACTCGGCCGCGGACGTCGTAGGCTTTGAAGCAAGTGATCT
>JAZFYK010000280.1:0-13892 GCA_036443505.1 Gammaproteobacteria bacterium
GTAGTGTCGGAGCCTTTGACCTTCAGCAGGACTCGCCGCTGGAACTCGATGAGTTCGGCTTCAATATCCTGCTTGCGCAACTCTTCGCCCGCATCTAGCTCCAGCTTCGCGAATTCCCGGTCAAGCAATTCGAGACAGGCCGGCGACAGAGGTTTCTCGACGGCGCATTGTCGCAGTGACCGCAGATCCGCCAAACCCATGCCATATGCCGAGAGCACGCCCGCGAGGGGATGGATGAAGATTTCTCCGAGGCCCAGGGCATCTGCAACCTGGCAGGCATGCTGGCCGCCGGCGCCGCCGAAGCAGACGAGGGTGAATTCAGTAACATCGTGTCCTCGTTGCACAGAGACCTGTTAGATGGCGTTGGCCATTCGCTCGACCGCTATTCGCAGGAAGCCACCCGCCAGATCCTGCGCGCTAATGGGCCGACCCGTTTCGTCGGCGACCGTGTCTGCGAGAGCGGCGAATCGGTCGACGACTACCTCGGTATCGATGGGGTCATCTCCGGTCTGACCGAATACCTTTGGGAAGAAGTCCGGCTGAATCCGTCCTAACAGCACGTTGGCATCCGTGATAGTTAGCGGGCCGAGGTTGCGATAGCATGCCGGTCCGGGTACGGCGCCCGCCGACTCGGGGCCGACCTGTAGGCGCGACGAGGCGAATGTCAGGATGGAGCCTCCACCGGCGGCCACCGTATGTATCCGCAACATCGGAGCGGTTAACCGGACACCCGCGATGACGGCACTGGACGTTCGCTCGAAGTCGCCGTCGAAAAGCGAGACGTCAGTGGATGTGCCACCCATATCGAAGCCGATCAGCTTATCGAAACCAGCTGACCGTGCGGTCTCGACCATACCGATCACACCGCCTGCCGGGCCCGACAAAATACTATCCTTGCCTTTGATGTAATCAGCCTGCACCAGACCACCGTGGCTCTGCATGAATAACAGAGGCGCCGTCCCGATAATGTCGGCCAGCCCGGCACGGACTTGACCGATGTAGCGATCGAGAACAGGCGATAGATACGCGTCCACGAGTGTGGTGTCGCCGCGGGATACAAGTTTCATTAACGGGCTTGTCTCGTGGGACACCGACACCTGCCCGAAGCTCAACTTGCGGGCTATCTCGGCTGCACGTCGTTCATGCTCGGGATACCGGTAGCCGTGCAGAAGCACGATCGCGACACTCGTGGCCCCTTGCTGGCTCGCTACTTCCAGATCTGCCCTTAAGCGCGCCTCGTCCAGTGGCTGGACGACGTCACCTCGTGCCGAAACTCGTTCCCGTGCCTCCACGACGATCGTGTAGAGCATCTCGGGGAGTTGGATGTCGAGCGCGAAAATATCCGGCCGGTTCTGGTAACCGATGCGCAAAGCATCACGGAAGCCGGCTGTTATCACCAACGCTGTCACCGCTCCCTGCCGTTCCAGCAAGGCATTGGTGGCTACGGTCGTACCCATCTTGACGGCCGCGATCGTGGTCGCCTGGCTCCCGGCACTGCGTATCAGGCTGTGGATGCCGTAGACGACCGCGTCCGGATAACGTCCGGGGTTCTCCGAGAGGAGCTTTAGCGCCGAAATCTGCCCTTGAGGGTCCGCCGCGACGATATCCGTGAATGTGCCGCCACGATCGACCCAAAAGTGCCACCCGTGTTCATCGGCGGCATGCATCCTACGGGTTGATCTGCGCTATCGAGCCGAAGTCAGGCCTCTGAGGTTGGACGAAATTTTCTCTCAAGCAGTTTCTGCACTGGCGCCGGCGCCGTCTCATAGTGGTCGAACTCCAGTGTGAACATGCCTGCTCCACCCGTGAGAGACTTCAGTGTAGTCTGGAAGTCACCCAGCTCGGCCAGCGGTACCTGAGCAGAAATCCGAACTCGGTTGCCAGTGATAACGTCGCTGCCCGCAATTCTGCCCCGAATACCCGAGAGATGACCGGTTATGTCCCCTACCGATTCGTTCGGCGTCGTAATCTCAATCTTCGCGACCGGCTCCAGGACGATCGGCTTAGCTTTTGAAATCGCATCCACGAACGCGCGTTTGCCAGCGGCCACGAACGCGACTTCTTTCGAGTCCACGGGATGATGCTTGCCGTCGTAGACGACGACGCGCACATCCTGTAGCGGGTAGCCGGCAACCGCGCCGCCGTTGAGCACCTGCTTCACGCCTTTCTGCACTGCCGGTATGAATTGCCCGGGAATCGAACCGCCCACGACCTTGTTCTCGAACTCGAACCCCGATCCCCGTGGCAACGGTTCTATCCGGAGGTAGACTTCGCCGAACTGGCCGGCTCCTCCCGTCTGCTTCTTGTGTCGATGATGACCCTCCGCTTTGCGTGTAACAGTTTCTCGGTAGGCGATCTTCGGCGTATGAGTCGAGATCTCTACGCCGAACTCGTTCTTCATGCGTTGAAGCACTAAACGCAAATGCAACTCTCCCATGCCGCGTAATACGGTCTCTTTGGCCTGGGAACTGAACTCCACGATCAGACTCGGGTCTTCTGCCGTGAGCTTGTGCAGCGCGTCAGACAACTTCTTCTCCAGTCCACGCTGAGGCAATTCAAGCGCCACGCCGTGCATCGGCGGAGGAATGCTCACAGAGCGCATATGCACTTCATCCTCATCATGGCTCGAGTGCAGCACATCGTCGATGCCGATGTCTTCAATCTTGGAAACGGCGCACAGGTCACCGGCCACGGCGGTCGCCATTTCCTCCAAGTTCTTACCTTGAACCCGGTAGAGATGCGCCAGCTTGATACCTTTTCTCTTCTCTCCTACGAAGACCTGGTCACCAGTCCTGATCCTGCCCTGATGCACGCGGAAAGTAGCAAGGCGTCCGACGTAGGGATCGACGTTGACCTTAAAGACATGAGCGACAAAATGACCAGCCTCATCGCTGGCATCGATCTCTACTGGGGTCTCTTCACCATTCGTGGAATAGAACTCGGGCGGGTTGCCTTCCAGAGGGCTCGGCATGAGCTGCGAGAAGATTCTTAGAAGTTGTCCCAGGCCGGCGCCGGTCTCGGCGGAGACGAAACAGACCGGGATCAGGTGCCCGCGACGAAGTGCACGCTCGAACGGATCGTGGAGTTGGTCGAGCGAGATGTCTTCACCCTGCTCCAGGTACAGCTCCATGAGATCGTCATCGAGCTCGACGACCTGATCGAGGATCTCCGTGTGGGCTGCCTGGACGGACGAGAAATCGGGCTCCTCGTCGGCAGGCTCGAAGAAGCAGTCCGCTACGGCTTGACCCTGCCGGGCCGGTAAGTTCAGCGGCAGACACTGACGCCCGAAAGTGTCCCTGATTTCATTGAGTATCGACTCGAGGTGGACGTCCTCGGCATCGATTTGGTTGACGATGATCAGCCGGCATAGTCTGCGTTCGGCGGCAAAATCCATCACCCGCTGCGTGACGAGTTCGATACCGGTCTGCGCATTGACGACGATGGCACTCGTTTCTATTGCGGGGAGTATACTCAGGGCGCGGCCCATAAAGTCCGGGTAGCCGGGCGTGTCGAGTAGATTGACGGTGGTCCCGTCATGTTCCAAGTGGCAGACTGCGGCGTCCAGCGAGTGACCTAGTGTCTGTTCCTGCTCGGTGAAATCGGAGACCGTAGTTTTCTTTTCTACGCTACCGCGCGAATGGATTGCACCGGCTTTGTGCAAGAGTGCTTCGATTAGCGTCGTCTTGCCGGAGCCGGCGTGACCGACCAACGCAATGTTACGGATACTCCTGGTGTCGTGTGCTGAGGCCACGGATTCCCTCCTTGATTATTCTAGAATTCGAGTTCTTCTAATGAGGTTTCTCTGGGTCCCTATATCCTAGCTCTAAGCTTCGCCGTATGCGCAAGATTCTGGAGAAATTTCGCCGGCGATATGCTTCGGCCCCCTGGGAGGACTCTGGGGCAGGCCGGGGGCCCGTCTCGCTAGCGGATGACTTAATCTATATTTTTTAGATAGTTAGCGTATCGCCAACGTCCTACGAGCCGGGCATGCGGGCGCCGTGGCTGGTGCGCGAAGAGATCGGGCTCGAAACGCCGCAGCGGATTGAGATGGCTATACTGGCGCGACCGCTGCGGAGGGCGGTCGGCTGACGGAGACAACAAGAATGATGTATCGGTTTGCGAAAGCGCTCAATTTTCGGCCTGGCGAACTCCCGCTAGGAATACTGGCTGCTTGTTTCTACTTCTGCGTGCTCTGCGGTTACTTCTTCCTAAGGCCCGTGCGCGAGGCGATGGGCGTGTCGGGCGGCATGGGCGCGTTGTATTGGTATTTCCTCTCAACCTCAGTCGCGTCGCTGGTTATCGTGCTCCTGTTCGGCGGCGTCGTCAGTCGACTGGATCGCAGACAATTCATACCGATCGGCTATACCTTCGTGATCGTGTGTCTGATCGGCTTCGCCGCTTTACTCGCGGTGGACGCGCGCGCCGGCGGTGGATTGATCGGCTCTGACCTGGAGACGGGTCTGGCACGCGGTGTTGGTTATGTCTTTTTCATCTGGCTCAGCGTTATCAACCTGTTCGTCAACAGCCTGTTCTGGGCATTCATGGTCGATATATTCAATGTCGACCAGGGCAAGCGCATGTTCGCGTTTATCGGCATCGGCGGCACGCTCGGCGCGATAGTGGGTAGCTGGGCAGCGAGCTTTATCGGCGGCCTGACAGAATCGATCTATTTACCGGTCGGCTTGATGCTGATCGGTGCGACGTTCTTCGGAATGGCGATCGTCTTAATGTTGACGCTCGATAAGGTCGCGATCGGCTCAGAGCATTCGCGACTGTCGAGAGGCAGTACCGTCCCTATGGCGAAAGCCGGCGAGCGAATCGGCGGCAGCTTCTGGGATGGGGCGACGGCGGTGGCAACGTCGCCCTACCTCTTAGGCATCGGCGCGTTCATCGTGCTAATGGCCATTTCTAATACCCTGATCTACTTCGCCGTCGCCCAAGGCATGCTGGACAACACGGATACTTTCAGTCAGCGCGTCAGCGGTTTCGCACAATTCGATATGCTGGCCCAGATAGCTACCTTGATTACCCAGTTGTTTATCACCACCCACCTGATCAAGCGACTCGGAATCGGTTGGACGCTGTCGCTGTTGCCGTTAGTGACGGTCGCCGGTTTCGTCGTGCTGGCCATCTGGCCGCTCTATGGAGTCGTGGCGGTCTTCCAGGCGCTTCACCGCGCGACGCGGTATGCGATCTCGCGCCCCGCGCGCGAGACGTTGTTTAGTGTCGTGCCGCCCGCAGAGAAGTACAAAGCGAAACCACTGGTGGATGTCTTTCTCTATCGTGGCGGTGACGTCGCCGGTGCGGGTATCGACAGTACGTTGCGTGCGCTCGGACTCTCAGTGACTTGGGTGGCGGCCGCGTCGGTGCCGCTAGCGATGGTCTGGGGGGCACTGTCCATCGCCCTGGGCCACGCACAGCAACGTAGAGACGCCGCCACCGACGAGACACCATCGACGCTGACGATATAAAGCGGGCTTAACAGGCTGCTGATCAACGTTCACGTGGCTAGGCACGCGACTGCGGGCACTGCCGTGGTCCGGCAGCACGCTGACCTGGCGGCGAAGGAGTCGCCTTCAGGCGTTCAGATCTGGAATTCGGTCACTCTCCAGCTGGGAGATCATATCCTTAATCATGAGCTTGCGCTTTTTCAAGCGCCGTAACATGATCTGATCCACTTGCGGATCGATCACAAGCCGGGAAATTACCTGATCTAGATCTTGATGCTCTACGCGCAACTCCTTGAGTCGCTCCACGTTTCTGAATACCTCAATTTCAATCTTGTCTGTCACTAACCGTCACTTACCGCTGCCAACCAATCGCGGTCAGGGTCGCCAAATGCCAGGAAATAGGGGTTCAGGAAACCGTCCGTTATGTTATACCGCAGCGTCTGGCCGACCGGATCCATCATACTCCCTCCGGCAGTCTCGAGGATAGCCTGAGCGGCCGCAGTATCCCACTCCGAAGTCGGACCGAAGCGCGGATAAACGTCTGCCTGGCCGTCAGCGATGAGGCAGATTTTCAGGGCACTTCCCATGCGCTTGAGTTCGTGCCGCCCAAGGCGTTCGAGGTAGGCAGACAGCGCGCCACTCGGGTGGCTCCGGCTGCAGACGACCCGCGCGGGGCCGGTTTGTCTTGATGCAACGTGTATCTCCTCCAGGGGCCCGCCCAGGACCCGTTTCCACGCGCCCAGACCCGACGCGCCGGAATACTCGAGTTCTTTGGCCGGGGCCAGCACGACTCCCATCACAGCACGATTCTGCTCGACCAATGCGATGTTGACGGTGAACTCCCCATTGCGTTTCACGAACTCCTTTGTGCCGTCCAGAGGATCGACGAGCCAATAGCTATCCCAGTTCAGTCGATTTTTCAGCTCCTCAGGGGCGGATTCTTCCGACAGTATGGGCAACGCCGGCTCGAGTGCACTCAGCGCCTCGACGATCAGCTCGTGGGACGCGCGATCCGCTTCGGTCAGCGGTGACCGATCGTCCTTGAACTCCACATCGAACTCACTGTCATAGACGCGCATGATGGCGTTGCCTGCGGCGGCCGCGACGGTCCGGAGGTCGTCCAGCAACGCTGGCTTCGGATTCTGCTCCATTAACGCGCCTTGAGTATCATAGCGACACCATGCAGGTAGTTGGTCTCTAAGATGCCCGTCCCGCCGCGCCCTCTCATCCCTTGGGACGATGTCGATACCGTGATGGTCGATATGGACGGTACGCTGCTTGACCTGGCATTCGATAATTTCTTCTGGCGCGAGCTCGTTCCTTCTCGCTATGCAACGCATCGTAACCTACCAGAGGACGAGGCCCGACGGGAGCTGACTGCCCGGTATGAAGCGTTGGAAGGAAGCTTGGCGTGGTACTGCATCGATTATTGGAGCGAGACCCTGGGACTGGATATTCGAGCCCTCAAGTGGGAGCACCGTCATCGGATACAGTACCTGCCGAAGGCCACCGAGTTCCTGGAAGCCGTTAGACGGCGAGGGAAGCGCCTGCTATTGGTGACAAATGCACACCGAGAAACGCTTGCCGTCAAGGTTGCACAGACCGGCCTGGACCGCGAGGTGGACGGCTTGATCTCATCGCATGATTACCTGGCGCCAAAACAGAGTCAGGCGTTCTGGCAAAGATTTCTCGAAGACGAGGACTTCGATCCCGAGCGCACTGTCCTGATAGAGGACAGTATCAGTGTATTAAAGGCCGCGAGTTCTTTCGGCCTCAAATTTACCGTAGCCATTCGATGTCCCGATTCAGGGCAGCCGCCCCGTCAGATATCGTCATTTCCCTCCGTCGACCGAGTTCATGAACTCAGTTGACAGCCGGAGTGTCTCTCGAGGTGGTTCCTGCCGAAGGCTGAAAGCAAGTCCGCCGAAGATCCTGTGCGGCTGGAGTTCAGCGTCCGCTTCTGGGTCGTTTGTGCGCAGATCTCCCACGTTTGCTCGACGGCCGGCTCTCATGGCTTCGACGTTTCTTCGGACGTCTAGGCGGCTTCTTGATCTGCACCAGGCTTTCGGGATCGATTTTCTCGACCGGAATCTTATGCCCGATAAAGCGCTCGATATCGGGGAGTGAGATCGCCGTGTCCTCGCACCCGAAACTAATTGCGTCGCCGGATGCGCCGGCGCGTGCCGTACGGCCGATCCGGTGGACGTAGTCCTCAGCGTCTTGGGGAAGATCATAGTTAAAGACGTGAGTGACATCCGGAATGTGCAATCCTCTCGAGGCGACATCGGTGCCGATCAGGACGGGCAACTCACCGGAGTGGAACTCTTTCAGCATTCTCAGGCGTTTGCGTTGGGGCACATCGCCCGATATCGCCTGACCGTGGATGCCGTTGTGCTCCAGGTAGTTCTGTAGCCGATCGGCTTCGCGTCGAGTATTGACAAACACCATTGTTCGACGAGCGTCCATCTGGCTCAGAAGCGTGATCAGCAACGGAATTTTTTCCTCATTCGAGGGGAAGTAGATTCGCTGTCGGACCCGATCGACAGTCATTTTTTCGGCTTCGATCCGAATCAGTTGAGGGTCGTTCATGTGTTCGTAGGCCAGTTCCAGGACTCTATGCGATAGGGTCGCGGAGAAAAGCATATTGAGCCGTTGCTCCGGGTCGGGAAGTCGCCGCAATACGTAACGTATGTCACGAATGAACCCCAGGTCGAACATCCGGTCCGCCTCGTCCAGCACCATGACTTCAACGCGACGCAAGGTGAAGACCTTCTGTTTGTGGTAGTCGATGAAGCGACCTGGCGTACCGATCAATACATCGACACCGTTCGCGAGCGTGCGCCTCTGTTCCTCATAGTCGGTACCGCCGAAGACCAGACCGAACTTATACGGCAGATGCTTGCCCAATTGGACCGCGTCTGCGTGAATCTGAACGGCGAGCTCCCTCGTAGGAGCCAGAATGACCGCCCTGGGCGCAGACTGCTTCCCCGTGGCCGGCTGTGTTTTGTCTAATCGAGAAAATAACGCCACCAAGTAAGCCGCGGTCTTGCCAGTACCGGTCTGCGCCTGACCGGCGACATCATGTCCGTTCAAGGCCAGCGGCAAGGTCTTGCTCTGGATGGGGGTGCAAAGACTGAAGCCCGCGTCAGATATGCCTTTAAGCACCTTCTCCGGGAGCTGTAGCGAGCTGAATTCCAGCTCGGTGAGGTGGTCCTTTGGACGCGAACCAGTCTCAGCGTCAGGCGTCAAGACTTGCAAATTGCGTTCTCAGCGGTTAAAAAGACAACTATCTAGGCGAGAGTTCTCGCCTCCTCAGATGCCCACGACGTTCCCGCGAGTTTCATAAGGAAGCATTCAGCAGCGATATTGTGCCTGACCGGGCAGGCGGCGTCACTTTCGATTCAATCCCCTTGACGCCACGTATTGCAGTTTTACGGGCAGATACCATCGCAACACAGAATGAAGATTGGAGGAGTCGGCAGGTGACTGATCAGGTCGTACACACAACCGATGGCAGTTTTGACGCGGACGTCGTGAACGCGGAACGACCGGTGTTGGTGGATTTCTGGGCTGAGTGGTGCGGGCCCTGCAAGATGATCGCCCCGCTCCTGGAGGCGATAGCGACTGACTACAAGGACCGTCTCCAGGTCGTTAAGTTAAATATAGACGAGAATCCACAGACTGCTCCGAAGTACAACATTCGGAGTATTCCGACCTTGCTGTTGTTCAAAGATGGGACTGTCGCCGCCCAACAGGTAGGCGCAGTGTCCAGAGCACAGCTAGCGGCCTTTCTGGACCAGCATATCGGTTCGGAAACGGTAGAGGGATAAATATTTTCAGTAACCATGGTAGATATTCGTGAGGGGATACTTGGGTAATTCAGCACGCGCCCGGTCGAAAGACGGCTCGAGGCCGCAACGAGACAGTGACGGCAAGAAACGGACTTCCCGTCGAAAGAGAGCACCTCGCGAGGAGTTCCCGGACGACGAGGCGTTCGAAGTCATTCCCGCCGAGGAATTCGAGCAATCGAAGTCGTCGATGAATCTCGCCGAGCTCAAGACGCGGCCGGCGGCAGAGCTCGTCGAGTTTGCCCAGTCCATGGGGATTGACAATCTAGGCCGCTCGCGCAAGCAGGACATCATTTTCGCTATCCTGAAATCGCACGCGCAGAAGGGCGAGAATATATTCGGCGAAGGCATTCTCGAGATTCTGCAGGACGGATTCGGTTTCCTACGCTCACCGGACAGCTCTTATCTGGCTGGACCCGACGACATATACGTCTCTCCGAGTCAGATTCGCCGCTTTAGTCTGCGTACCGGAGATACAGTCTCCGGACTCATCCGCCCGCCCAAGGACGGCGAGCGCTACTTTGCGATGCTCAAGGTTGGCCAGATCAACCATGACTCTCCGGAGGACGCCAAAGGCAAAGTCCTGTTCGAAAATCTGACTCCGTTATTTCCGACACAGCGGATGCAGCTCGAGCAAGGCAACGGCAGCACGGAGGATTTAACGGCCCGTATTATCGATATGATCGCCCCCATCGGAAAAGGTCAAAGGGGCTTGATCGTTTCACCTCCTAAAGCCGGTAAGACGATGCTGTTGCAGAATATCGCCGCATCGATCGTCGCCAATCACCCTGAATGCGATCTCATCGTGCTGCTTATCGATGAGCGTCCGGAAGAAGTCACGGAGATGGAACGCACCGTGCGCGGCGAGGTTGTCTCGAGTACGTTCGACGAGCCCGCGACGCGGCATGTGCAAGTGGCCGAGATGGTAATCGAAAAGGCTAAACGCCTGATCGAACACAAGAGAGACGTCGTCATTCTGCTCGACTCCATCACCCGTCTTGCGCGAGCCTATAACACGGTCGTGCCGTCGTCGGGCAAGGTCCTGACCGGCGGCGTGGATGCGAACGCGTTGCAGCGACCGAAGCGGTTCTTCGGTGCGGCGCGGAACATTGAAGAGGGCGGAAGCCTGACGATCATCGCCACCGCATTGGTCGATACGGGCTCGAAGATGGACGAAGTCATCTATGAAGAGTTCAAAGGTACCGGTAACCTCGAGATACACCTCGATCGCCGCATCTCGGAGAAGAGAGTGTTCCCTTCCATCAATATCAACCGGTCCGGAACGCGGAAGGAAGAGCTGCTAACCGATCCCGAGGAACTGCAGAAGATCTGGGTGTTGCGTAAGGTTCTCCACCCGATGGACGAGCTGGCGGCGCTTGAGTTCCTGTTGAATAAACTGCAGGACACGAAGACCAACCTGCAGTTCTTCGAGGCTATGAAGCGTTAGCACGTTCTCGAGCGATAGCTCGATAGCCGATATCTCGTCGGTAGAAAGCGCCGTCCCAGCCGATTTTTGCCACCGCGCCGTACGCCAGTTCGTGTGCCTCACTGACACTGGAACCGAGCGCGACTGTGCAGAGCACACGTCCGCCGCTCGTTAACGTCTCGCCATCCCGTGGGCGCGTGCCGGCATGAAAGACCTTGATATCGGCGCCGAGATCCTCATCCAGGCCATGAATGACGGCCCCCGTCTCGTAGCTGCCCGGATAGCCTCGGCTGGCCGTGACGACCCCGAGCGATGCGCGTGGGTCCCAGGCCACATCCGCATGACCCAGCGTGCCGTCGCAGGCATTCAGGCAGAGCTCGACGATGTCGGAACGGAGCCGTGCAAGAACGGGTTGTGTTTCAGGATCTCCGAAGCGACAGTTGAATTCGACGACCTTCGGCTGCCCGTCCGCATCGATCATCAGCCCAGCGTATAGAAAGCCTCTATACGCCGCACCGTCGGCAGTCATTCCATGGACGGTCGGGACCATGATTTGTTCCATGATCTTCCGCTGTATCTCCGCGGTGATGACCGGTGCCGGTGAATAAGCTCCCATCCCGCCGGTGTTGGGTCCCTTGTCGCCCTCGTCACGAGTCTTATGATCTTGTGAAGTCGCGAGTGGGAGAATCTCGGTGCCGTCCACGATCGCAATAAAGCTCGCTTCCTCACCGCGGAGAAACTCCTCGATTACTACGGTCGCGCCGGCCTTGCCGAAGGCGTTTTTCTCAAGCATGTCCCTGACAGCATCGTTGGCCTCCCGATCGGTCGCGGCGACGATTACTCCCTTGCCGGCCGCCAGGCCATCTGCCTTGATGACGATCGGGGCGCCACTCGACCGGATGTAGTCCAGGGCCGGATCGACCTGTTCGAACGTCTGATACTCGGCGGTGGGGATGTCGTGCCTCGCGAGAAAGTCTTTCGTGAAGGCTTTGGAGCCTTCAAGGCGTGCTGCCGCGGCGCGAGGCCCGAAGCATTTCAGGCCCACGGCCTCGAAACGATCCACGATCCCGGCCACCAACGGTTGCTCGGGGCCGACGATCGTCAGTCCGACCTTTTCGGACTCGGCGAGAGCGAGCAAGCCATCCAGATCGGTGGCGTCGATCGGCACATTGCGCGTCCTGGGTTCGATTAACGTCCCCGCGTTGCCGGGGGCTACGAGAACTTCGGACACCAGGGGCGATTGGGCCGCCTTCCAGGCGAGCGCATGCTCGCGGCCACCCCCGCCCACGATCAACACTTTCATGGCACGCTCGTCTTCTCGTAATACTCGCTAATGTCGGAAGTGCCTCATGCCCGTCAGGACCATGGCCATCTCGTGCTCATTCGCCGCTTCGATTACCTCGGCGTCGCGAACCGACCCCCCGGGTTGGATCACGGCTGTGATGCCGTGCTCAGCCGCAATATCGATCCCATCGCGGAATGGGAAAAAAGCATCGGAAGCCATTGTCGCGCCGCTGATCGCATGCCCTTCGTCGGCTGCCTTCATCGCAGCGATGCGGGAGCTCACGACACGGCTCATCTGGCCGGCGCCTATGCCCAGTGTCTTGCCGTCGCGCGCGTAGACGACCGCGTTCGATTTTACGTACTTCACTACGGTCCACGCGAAGCGCATATCGGTCAGCTCCGCGTCGGATGGCTTACGTTTCGTCACGACCTCGAGTTGGACGCTGTCCAGGTCGCCGCTATCCCTGTCCTGAAGAAGCAGCCCCCCTTCCACCGAGCGCAGGTCCCATCGGGACAATCGTTTACCGGCGCCTCCGGAGAGATCGCCGGCCTCCAGTACGCGCGTGTTCTTCTTCTTAGCGAGACTTTGCCGCGCCTCCGGTTCTACGCTCGGGGCGATGATGACCTCGACGAATTGTTGGTCGACGATTACCGTTGCGGTCGCGTCAGCCAACGGCCGATTGAACGCGATCGTGCCGCCGAACGCGGACGTTGGATCCGTGCTGTAGGCCGCTCGATAGGCTTCCAGCGGGCTCGGCGCGACGGCGATCCCGCATGGGGTGGCGTGCTTGACGATGACACACGCGGGTTCCTCGAAAGCTTTCACGCACCGGAGCGCTGCGTCGGCATCCGCGACGTTATTGAATGAGAGTGGCTTGCCTTGCAGCTGCTGAGCGCTCACGACTGTCCCGCTGCTCTCGCCCGCGTCACGATAATAGGCTCCCGCCTGGTGGGGATTCTCGCCGTAGCGAAGCGCCGTCACTCGTCGCCAACCCAGCAACAGCGGGTCTGGGAAATGCTCGCCGTTCTCGTATTGCTCGCCCAGGTAGCGGCTGATCGCTGCGTCATACTGGGCTGTGTGACTGAAGGCTGTCACCGCCAGGCTCGCCCTCAGGCCGGCCGGCGGTGCGCCTGCCTGGTATGCGTCAAGAACGCGTTCGTAGTCGTTGGGGTCCACAACCACGGTAACACGACCGTGATTTTTCGCGGCGGCTCTAAGCAAGGCCGGTCCGCCGATATCGATGTTCTCGATTGCCTTCTCGACCGTGCAGTCGGGTTGAGCGATCGTCGCTTCGAAGGGGTAGAGGTTGACGACGAGCAGGTCGATCCAACCGATGCCGTGTTCCGCTAACACATCATCGTCTATCCCCGCTCGAGCCAATAGTCCGGCGTGGATCGCCGGGTGGAGCGTTTTCACTCGGCCGGAGATAATTTCCGGGAAGCCTGTTACATCCGCGACGTCGATAACCGGCAGGCCCGCGTCTCGAAGCGTAGCAGCCGTGCCGCCGGTCGAGATCAACTCGAAGGAGCAGGCAACCAAACCTTTAGCGAGGGATACCAGTCCTGTCTTATCGGAGACGCTGAGTAGGGCTCTGCGGTGCTGGCTCACCGGCCGGCTCATCTACCCAGAAGCTTGTAAGTCTTGAGCTTCTTCCGCAGCGTGTCTCGATTAATTCCGAGAATCTCGGCCGCCTGGCTTTGATTACCGTCCGCATACTCCATCACGGTTCTAAATAACGGTTTCTCGACCTCGCGCATGACGAGCCGATAGAGCTCCGCGGGGTTGTGGCCATTGAGACTTGTAAAATAGCCACGCAGTGCTTCGTCGGTGAGAGCGCTAAGCGGCTTGTTTCGAACCCCCATAGCGGGGGAAGCTGCGGCCGG
>JAZFYK010000281.1:0-2477 GCA_036443505.1 Gammaproteobacteria bacterium
GTGATGATGACGACACGGAGGCCTGGCGAGCGTGTCTGCAGTTCCTTGAGGAGGCCTATGCCATCCATCTTGTCCATTCGCAGATCGGTGATGACGAGATCCGGGCGAAAATGGTGCAGGGCGCCGAGCGCTTTGTGTGCGCTCTCGACAGCCTCCACGTCATAGTTTTCTGCGCGAAGCCGAATGCTCAGGAGGCGCAACAGGCCCGGGTCATCATCGACGAGCAGGATCTTGCCTTTGGTTTCTGCTGCTGCTTGTGCCATGTTATTTAATTCGCCTGTCAGGTCGGCCCAAAAATCGCCCGTCAGGACGGGCGCCTACGGATGCCAATAGAAACGACGTTGGAGCCCGTCCTGACGGGCGATCATCATATACCGTCAGCGTGTTAATTTTGCGTTTCACCGGTGTTGGCCTGTTCACGGAGGGACCGTTCGATCGTGGTGATCGCATCGAGTTTCTGTTCGGCTTCTTCGAGAGAGCGTCGGAGTCGTCTGTTCTCGGACTCGACCGTTGCGATGCGCCGGGCAATCGCCTTTTCCTCGGTGGTTGCGGCGCGGCTCTTGGCCGAACGTAGTCGTCGGGTCTCTGCACCGAGCACGATCAGTTGCTCGACGGCTTTCAGGTGAATGGTGGCGAGCGCGATCTCAGACGGCGTCAGGAGTTCGGTCTGGGAAAGCAGCTCCCGGAAGACACCCTGTGCTTGCTGCGGATTGCTGCCGGAATGACCGGGTGTAGCAAGTACCAGCGCAAAACGAAGTTGGGTCGAAGGGCCTGGCGTCAGTTTTGCGGCAGACTCGGCATCGGCATAGATCTCAGCCTGAGTCGCCGGGTCGCCATTAACGATCTTGTACATCTCTTCGATGTATTGGTCGGCCCCTGGTGCGCCGAGAATCACGTTATCTTTCGACATGGCGGTGCGCATGCCGGTCAGCCAGTCATTCATCTGCGCGCAACCGGTCATCAATGTGACCAGTATCAATAGGGTCGCGATGGACTTGAGTCTGCTTGTCAGTGTGGCCTTACGCATGCGCGGCAATCCTTGGTCGCACGGTCGCCGGTTTTTGCGGAATGTGAATCCGGAAATGTGCGCCCTGAAACTCATCCGAGTGCACCAATTCTACTGAACCGTCGTGCGCCTGTATGCACTCAAGGACGACGGAAAGCCCAATCCCCGTCCCGGCAATGTGGCCTCCCTGTTGCTCGCGTCCCTGGAAGAATGCCTCAAATATACGGGGGGACTCATGCTCGGGGATTCCGGGACCCGTGTCCGCGAACTCGAGTACGAAACTGTTGGGTGTCGAATTGGCGGCGATTGTTATCGTTCCGTTTTGTGGCGTGAACTTGACGGCGTTTGAAAGCAGGTTGTCCAGCACGGTTCGCATCTTCTCGCGGTCGGCGTTGACGACGATGTCATCGACGTCGAGCCTCAGTTGAATGTCCGCAGACTTGAGTGGAAGGCGCTGTGCTTTTGCGACCGAGATGACCAGGGCGCGCAACGGGAAGTCGGTCAGTGTCAGCACCTCATTCTTGGTCTGCCAGGCGCTGAATGACAGCAGGTTCTCGATGAGCTGCTGCAGTTTGAGGCCGTTGAGTCGCAGGATGTCGGTGACCTCACGCTGCGGATTGTCGAGCTCGCCGACCGTGCCGTCGAGGAGCAGCTCGGTGCCCTCGCGAATGTTGGCGAGCGGCGTTTTGAGCTCGTGCGACATGTGCCTCAAGAATCGGTTCTTCTCCTGGGCGAGTTCAAGAAGTCGGACTCGAAGCCACTCGAGCTGGCGGCCGAGCCTTTCGAGATCGGTCGGGCCTTTGACGTGGATCGGCCGTGAGAACCCGCTTTGTCCGAGCTGCGCAATGGCGCGGTCGATCTGACGGATCGGACGGGCGACCAGCAGAGTGAAAAACAGCACCAGGATGATCGTGCCGGGTATCAGTGCTGCCGTCTGCCAGGCGGAAATCCGTTGGGCTCGTCGTGTACTTGCCTGGAGCGTGCTGAGCTCGATCTCGATGTAGCTGCTAAGGTTCGTCGTCAGGCGCGAGACACGTTTTCTTAAGTTTACGAAATCGGCGATGGCGACCCGAGCTCTGCCGGCATCGGTCTGAGCCTCCATGAGGGTGTTGACGATGCGTCTTGCGCTAACGCCGACCGAGGTGACCAAATCCATCGCATCGGCCCGCTCGGCGAGAGGATGCATGCTCTCGAGCGTCGACTGCATGCTTGCCAGGTCCTGTTGCAGGATCGTCAGGCTGTCTGAGTTTCTCAATATCTGGTACTGCCGTTACACGCGCTTAAGTGAGGCAACCAGTTCCACCAGCTGGCGGTTGTTCTCAGCTGCAGTCACACCGGAGGTCACGAGCTGTTCGCTTTGTGCGGCGAGGCGGTCGAGGTTGACGAGCGCCCAGACAACCGCCACCAGCAGCGGCAGCGCAACCAGACCAAATCCGACGAGAATCAGTTGGTTAAGTGATTGTGGCCCGCG
>JAZFYK010000282.1:0-2109 GCA_036443505.1 Gammaproteobacteria bacterium
TTCACCGAAGACCACGCATCGGATCGTCGGCTACTTCGAGGAAGAGGCGGTGCTCAGCTACACCCAATACCTCGAGGAGATCGACACAGGACGGCAAGAGAACGTCCCGGCGCCGAAGATCGCCATCGATTACTAGAAACTGGCGCCCGACGCACGGCTCCGGGACGTGGTGCTGGTGATCCGCAACGACGAGGCCGGCCACCGGGACGTGAACCATGGGTTCGCCGATGAATTGAAGGGGCCTGAGCGCGAGGACAGCTAGGTCCACGCCAAGTAAAGCGTCTTTTGATCGGGGAGCAGCCGCAGGGTACAATGGCGCTCGTTCTGAACGCTATCTGGGAAATGCCCGTTCGAGAGGGTCGGCCCGTTCATCGTCGGCGCTTAGGGCGCCGTCGGCAGCTAGGCGGACGACAGCTTTACCATGCAACTTAGTCAGGCAGTTTCGGCGGTCCTGCTGTTCCTGGCGGTCGCCTTCGCCGGAACGGGGACGGTGGTGGCGGGATCGGACGTGGCCGCAGACCTCAAACATGTCGTTGCCGCAGCCTGCAGTGAACAGGAGCAGGGCACGGCGGCGATCGCAGAAAGGCTCGGCGGCGGCGTGCTCGTCGACGAATCCAAGACGACGTTCCGGGCAACGACGAGGCGCGTTCGCCGGACCTTCCGCCTTTCATCGGGAGACGAGACTCGACTGACGACTCTCCGTCGCGACGGCGTGCTGTTCAGGTTCTTCGTTGAGCTCTACAGGCCTGCCAGCGGACCGATAACGCGACCCGAGATGATGGCCGTCGCCGATGGCAGGTGCCGGATCGTTCACGGCCGGCGGATCACCTATGACGGCAAGGGCAGGGCGGATCATCTCATCTTCCTCTCCCCCGCCCTCGACGACACTGGTTTCCGAGAGCCGCTCAACCCGCCGGTCCCGGCCGGCGACGATCCCGGCGGGGTAACCATCGCGCTGATCGACAGCGGGGTCAGCTACAGGCTTCCGATGTTCGCAGGCAGGCTCGCGCGTGACGGCGCAGGACAGGTGCTCGGTTACGACTACTGGGACATGGACGACCGACCTTACGATGTCGACACGTCGCGTTCCCCGTTCTTCCCTGGCCATCACGGCACGCGGGTCGCAAGCGTCCTCGTCCGCGAGGCGCCCGGTATCCGTCTCATCCCCTACCGTTATCCACGGCCCGACATGAGCCGCATGCGCGATCTGGTTGCCGACGCCGACGCCAAGGGCGCAAAAGTGGTCGCGGTGCCCATGGGAAGCAACAAATCGGGCGATTGGGAAGCCTTCGCCGATGCGGCGCGGGCGCGCCCGCATATGCTGTTCGTGATCTCGGCGGGCAACAACGGACGCAACATCGACGAACGCCCCGTCTACCCAGCGGCGCTCCGCCTCGACAATGCGATCGTCGTCACGTCGGGCCATCGAGACGGACGCCTCGCCAGGGGCTCGAACTGGGGTCCGCGGTCCGTCGATCTCATGGTACCGGCCGAGGACCTCGAGGCGATCGATCATCGCGGGGCAAGCACACGGGCATCGGGGTCAAGCTATGCAGTCCCCCGGGTGACGGCGCTGGCCGCACGGCTGTTGGACCAAAATCCGAATTGGGCGGGACCGGAGCTCAAGCGAGCGATAATTGCCCGCGCGCAGCCTTTGCCCGCTGACGGCGATCAAATCGTTCTCTACGGCTGGATCCGTGATCTGCAAATAGACGATTAATGGTCACCTTTGTCAGCGATCTCAGGTCAACGGCTGCGGTTATCTGGTTCATAGGTTGACCGTTAAGAAGCCGTCTGGACGTCTGATCGGGCGGTGAGGGCGGCACGGGAGGCCCGGATGGGAAGCGTTCTGACGCCAGGTCTCGAAGGCGCTGCGCGCACGGTTTCGGACGTCTTCAGGCAGTTCGTTAAAGCAGCGCCAGAAGCGGCGAGTCGTCCGCGAATTCATTTCCCGCGCGTGGCGGGGTCGCTTTGTTCGATCTCGCCGCGCCCGATCTCGTCCCGGGCTTCGGCAGCGAGCCCAGCGAGCGCGTCCTGAGAAGCCGCGAACCGCGCGCGCCACTGCGACTCGTCCTCAAGCTCTTCGAGGACGAGGCTGGCGATCGCGTC
>JAZFYK010000283.1:0-5537 GCA_036443505.1 Gammaproteobacteria bacterium
GTTGTTGTTATTTCGCTCATCACGGGTTGCACCCCTCTTAAGACTGCGCCTTTATAGCGGGAAGCGGCAGTCGTATCAAACGAGCAGCAGGCCGTGAACACGTTAGTATTGTCATTACTGACGACAGGAGCAGTGCATGAGAGCAATCGAGATGACAGGCGTCGGTGGCCCCGAGGTCCTCAAGGTCGCGGAGGTGGCAACACCCGAGCCCGGCGACGGCCAGGTGCTCATCAAGGTCGCCGCGACGTCGGTGAATCGGGCCGACATCAGCCAGCGGCAAGGGAATTATCCGCCGCCGAAGGGAGATTCTGACATTCTGGGCCTCGAGGTCGCCGGCGTCGTCGAGGAGCTCGGCCCGGGCGTGGAAGGCTGTGACCCTGGAGAACGGGTTATGAGCCTGGTCGGTGGCGGCGGCTATGCAGAGTACGCGTTGGCCTATGCGAGCCATCTCATCCGGATACCGGACTGCTTAAGCTTTGAGCAGGCAGCGTGTGTGGCCGAGACCTATATCACCGCTCACTTAAATATTTTCACTGTGGGCCACCTGACCGAAGGCGAAGTCGTGCTGCTGCACGGCGGTGGCGGTGGCGTCAATACGGCTGGAATCCAACTTTGCAAACAGCTCGTTCCCGCTAGCCGCGTTCTCGTCACTGCGTCGCCCGGAAAGCTCAAGCGGGTGGCGGAACTCGGTGTCGACCTCGTCATCGACTATCAGAACGAAGCGTTCGAAGAGGCGGTCCGCAACGACACGAATGATCACGGCGCGGATGTCATCCTCGACCATATCGGTAGCGCTTATCTAACTGCCAATCTCAAGGCGCTGGCTGTGGCGGGCCGGCTCGTCGTCATCGGCGTCATGAGTGGCGCCCAGGCTGAAATCAACCTCGCGCGGCTCATGGTCAAGCGCCAACAACTGATCGGGTCGGTACTGCGATCCCGTCCCGTCGACGAGAAAGCTGCGATCACGGCCCGCTTCGTGGCGGAAGTGCTGCCGCTGTTCGCCGATGGCACGATCGAGCCCTTGATCCACGAAGTACTGCCTCTCGAAAAGGCGGCGGAGGCTCATCGCGCGATGGAGGCCAGCACACATTTCGGCAAGATCGTCCTGTCACTGGCGTAGCGTCATCAATACCAACGAGAATTTATCGCTCGGCGAATTCGTTTGGCTCATGGCCCTGCTGACCTCCCTGGTTGCACTCTCCATCGATGCGATGCTGCCTGCGCTGGCGACTATCGGCGCCGATCTCGGGGTGCAGCGGGAGAATGGCACTCAACTGGTCGTCTCCGCGTTGTTCGTCGGCTTCGCAGTGGGGCAGCTGGTCTACGGCCCGGTCTCCGACAGCTTCGGCCGCAAGCCCCCGATTTATGCCGGCCTCGGTCTATTCATGCTGGGCTCCATCCTCTCGATGATCGCCTGGAGTTTCCCTGTCATGCTCATCGGCCGTGTCTTGCAGGGCTTCGGTGCGGCGGCCCCGCGCATCGTCACGATCGCCCTGATTCGAGATCAGTATGAGGGGCGCGCGATGGCCCGGATCATGTCCTTCGTGATGGCCGTCTTTATTCTCGTCCCTATGATCGCGCCGGCGCTGGGGCAAGCAGTCCTTTTCGTCGCGAATTGGCGCATGATCTTCGGTCTCCTGCTGATACTGGCGCTTATCGTGTCCGCCTGGTTCGGCATCCGCCAGCCCGAGACATTGCCCTCACCTCAGCGCATACCGTTTTCTCTGCGACGAGTCGGTTCGGCCGTCGGCGAAGTGCTCCGAGATCGATGTGCACTCGGCTACACGATTGCGTCGGGATTGCTCTTCGGCTCCTTCCTCGGCTACCTGAACTCCGCCCAGCAGATTTTTCAGTTGCAGTTCTCCGTGGGCACGAGATTCCCTCTCTACTTCGCTGCGCTCGCGCTCTCGATCGGTTGTGCGTCGTATCTGAACGCGCAGCTGGTCATGCGTTATGGGATGCGGCTATTGTCATGGCGAGCCCTGCTAGCGGCGAGCCTGGTCTCATTCGGCTACTTCGTCTTCGCCTGGACCGCCGCGGGAAATCCACCGTTATGGACGCTCATGACCTGGGGTTCGATTACATTCTTCTGCTTGGGCCTCGTGTTCGGTAACTTCAATGCCATGGCCATCGAATCGCTCGGCCATATCGCAGGCGTTGCGGCCGCCGTCATCGGTTCGATCGCAACGGTGATCTCGCTGCTGCTCGGCCTGCTCATCGGCCAGGCCTACAACGGCACAGTACTGCCTCTGGTGGGCGGATTCGCACTACTAGGAACGGCCTCTCTCGTCACGATGCACCTGACCGAACGGGGTCTCGAGCGCCCGTAAAGGGCGGGGCTGGGCCGAGACGCCGCCCGAAAACAATTGCCATCGGGCTGTTCGGGACGTATGTTGCAACTCAAACGATAAGACTTATACCAATAAACCACTCGTTTTAGCCTTTCACTCTGAAGCACAAGGGATCCCCGCAGTATGTCCGGAACCGGAATCGAAGTTCGCCGAGAGCTATCTCCACCCCGGCTTGGCGGCTTCTTGCGGAGCCTGTTACGAGAACCATTCGTTGTGGGAGCACTGGCCCCGAGCAGCCGCTTTCTAGCAAACCTGATGGTCGCCGACATGAGGCCCGGCTCGCGCGTTATCGAACTCGGCCCGGGCACCGGGGCCGTCACGCAGGCGATTCTGGATGCGGGCGTTCGGGCGGATGACCTCATACTGATCGAACAGAACGAAGAATTCGCAAAGTTGCTCACGCGGAGATTTCCAGACACGACTGTCGTCAAAGCGAACGCGATCTCACTGTGTCGACACATCGACCCGGAGACCGCGCCGGCGGACTTCGTGGTCAGCGGGCTGCCGTTGCTGCTTTTTCCGGCGAGAACCAAGGTGCGGCTGCTCTCCCAGGTCTTCAAGTCCCTGAGGGATGACGGCTGTCTCTACCAGTTCACGTATGGCGGCCGCTGTCCGGTCAGCCGTTCCTTGCTCCGGAGTCTCGGCCTTAGGGCGTCGCTCATGAAATTCACGCCATTTAACGTGCCGCCCGCGTTCGTCTACCGGATCGCGCGGGCGTAGCGCTACCCGCGACTTGCAGCCTTAGCCCGCGTATTTCATCAGGCGGTCGCCATGCTCAGGCTCGCTCCACGTAGGAGCTATCGATCTGAGCGACCGACGTGACGCCGGCTTCCATCATGACGCGGCGGAACTCCGTCCTGAGAATATCCATAACTTTTTCTACCCCGGCCTGGCCGAATGACGAAAGGCCCCAGATATAAGGCCGGCCGACGCACACGGCGTCCGCACCCAGCGCCAGCGCCTTGAAAATGTCCGTCCCACGGCGGAAGCCGCTGTCAATAATCACGGGGATGCGGCCCCCTACAGTCTCGACTATCTCCGGCAAACTCTCGATCGTTGAGCGACCGCTCGCTTCCGCCCTACCGCCGTGGTTCGACACGATGATGCCATCGACGCCGTGCTGCAGGCACAACGCGGCATCTTGCGATGTGACGATGCCTTTCAAGACGACCCTCATGGAGGTAATGGATTTCAGGCGCTCCACGAAGTCCCAGGTGAGGCCGGAAGCCTGGGTGCTTGCCACCTCGCTCAGATCGATACCTTCATACATGGGCTTGCTACGCATCCGCTCTTGCACCGTGCCGTTCACGACATGGCACGCGGAGCAATCGGCCGTGTCCGTTCGTACGTAACGTTCGAACGTCTCCATGTTGCGCGGAGCCGCCCGATCCACGGTGAGTGCCACGACTGGACAACCGGCTTGCTCGGCGCGTTTCACCATGGTATCGGCCACGTGCCAGTGGTTGGTGGGATAGAGCTGATACCAGATCGGCGCACCCCTTGCAGCCGTCACATCTTCGACGGAACGGGAGGTCGCCGTCGAGAGAATCTGCGTGTGCGCGCCCTGGCTGGCGGCGCGCGCAACCGCGACCTCGCCCTCCGGATGATATTTTCTCTGACCGCCCACGGGCGCCAGCGCGATCGGAGAAGCCCAGCGGGTACCGAAGACCTCGGTCGCCGTGTCGACATTGCGGATATCCACGAGTCGACGCACCCGTATACGAAACCGCTCGAACCCCTCCCGGTTCGCCAACAGTGTTTCATCGCCGTCCGTGCCGGAAACCGTGTAGCCATAATGCGCCGGCGATAACATCGTCTTGGCGACAGGATGAAAGTCGAACACGTTTAACGCATCCTCGGCTGCCGAAATGAGTTCGGCGGGAAACTCGTCCGCGGCCCAGAGCCTTTGGGCTAATAACGGTAGCATCGCGGAGCCCGCAAACAATGGGGTGCCCGCCAGGAAGCGTAGAAACTGTCGTCGATTCTCGATCGACTCGTAGGACCGTGACATGGGCTTCCTCCTACTTATTCTTATCATTTAGGTCAGTCTGGATACTACGACTAAACAAAAGAAAGTAAACTTCTCTCGCGCACGGCAACCGGAGACTGGCGGTGACTCAGATAGAATCGGCGTCGATCGGCAATTCCTATGAGTTCGGTCAGGATTTCAAGGTCGACACGATGGACATCGTGGTCGCCGTGCTGCTCGGTGTTATCCAGGCCGTTATCGAGATCGTCGGACTCCTTGGCTTCCTCGAGCGGATGGTCTGGGCGACGGGACCCGTCGGTTTTGCGATCTACGCGTTCTATAACGGCACAACATGGATTCTGTTCTACGCGGGTGTGTATCTGCGTAAGCGCGCGATGATCGTCATCCTCGCAGTCAGTGTCACTGCACTCGTGCGCTGGTTCGCCGGCGACCCCGACGGCCCGGTTCTGATGTTCTATGGCCTGTTCCCGGCTGCCTTCGGCGTCGCCGTGATCACGCTCATGCGTTGGCGGGGCGGCCAGCTATTGTTCGCGTTGGCGGTGGCGGCGACGGCGGTCGCGAATCAGTGCGCGATGTTCATCGGCCAAGGCGGCTTCCAGTTGATCAACAGCACGACATGGGCACTCGTCTCGATGACCATCGCGGCCCTGGGCGGCCTGATCTGGGGCATTGTCGCCTGGCACCTGGGGCGCGCGCTCGAGAATGCCGGGGTGCCGTCGCTCGACAGCCCGCCCGCCCTGGGCGGAGGCCGGGGCGATCACGCGTGAGCGAGCCCGCTCTCGTCGTCGAGGACTACAGTTTCTGGTTCAAACCCCCACCGGGTCGCCCCGAAGCCCCGCCTGCCCTCGTCGACGTTTCGTTCGAGATTCAGGCCGGCTCGTTCGTACTCATCCTGGGCCGCAGCGGCTCGGGAAAGAGTACGCTCGCCCTGAATCTCGTCGGCATCTACCCCGATTACTTCGGCGGACGCAATCAGGGACGGATGTTGATCAACCATCCCGAGCGTGGACTCATCAATCGCCGCGAGCTCGATGCAGCCGAACGGTTCCGGCTCATCAACATGCTGTTCCAGAATCCCGAGGATCAGATCGTGACGCTCACGGTCGAGGAAGAGGTCGGGTTCGCACTCGAGAACTATCTGTTCGAGCCGCCCGAGATCCACCGCCGCATCGACTACGCGCTCGACCTCGTCGGAC
>JAZFYK010000284.1:0-2246 GCA_036443505.1 Gammaproteobacteria bacterium
CGACGGCCTCGTCGACGTGGATATGGACGGCAACGTCATCTGGCAATGGACCGTCAGCGACCATCTCGTCAACGACGTCAATCCAGATCTGCCGAACTATGGTGTGATCAGCGAGCATCCGGAAAAACTGGATCCCAATTTCGGCCATGGCGTAAACGGCAGCGTGTTCGGCGACTGGATGCACACGAATGCTTTCGACTACAACGAAGAGCTCGACCAGGTGGTCATCAACAACTCGACCTTCAGCGAGTTCTATGTCATCGATCACGGGGCGACTTTTGTACCCGGAGATGCCGAGCGGAGTATCGAGCTCGCGGCAAGCGATGCGGGCGATTTCATTTACCGTTGGGGTAACGCTTGCGTCTACGACTCGGGCGACTGCCCGTCGATGAGCAATGAAGGACTATCGAGCAGCAATGGGCATCAGCAGGTGTTCTTCTCCCACGACATACAGTGGATCGATGAGCGGGAATCGACGTCCGCGAGCGAGGAACTTTCGGGCGCCGGCAATTTCCTGATCTTCAACAATGGTGCACGGCAGCCCGGAGCGAGCTATTCAACCGTATTCGAGATCGATCCCTACGACGGACCCAGAGAGGAAGGGCAGTATGTCCCACAAACGGTCGCGGGTTTCCAGATAACGCGGCCGGTCGCGGGCGGCATGGGCGCCGCCCCTCAGAATACCTCCAAGCAGATCGCCTGGAGCTTCTCGTCGACTCTGCCGAACGCGTTCTTCAGCTCATACATCGGGGGGGCCCAACGGCTCCCGAACGGCAATACGCTGATCTGCTCGGGCGCACAGGGCCACCTGTTCGAGGTAACTCCGGATGGCGAGGTCGTGTGGGAATACGTCAACCCGGTTGGCGCGGCGAGGCAAAGAGGTGGCGGAGCTATGGGAGCCGGAGGCCCCGGAGGACCTGGCGGGCCAGGTGGGCCCGGAGGATTCGGCGCGCCCGGAGGAGCCATGGGAGCGATGGGAGCCGGAGGACCTGGTGGGCCCGGCGGGCCTGGCGCAGCCAGACCCCAGGCCCATGAGATTCTGCACGACGAGGTTGGCGATAGTTACAATGCGGTTTTCAAGTGTCAGCGCTACTCGCCCGACTACCCGGGTCTCGAGGGGAAGGACCTGACGCCCATGGGCACATTGACCGAGATATTCGCCCGCCGCGCAGCGAATGCTGACTGAGGCTTGCTGCCAGCCCGCTTATCGACGTTAGCGAGCTGAGCGTCTCAAGCGAGATGGAGGCCAGAGTGATAAAAAGAACCGCGGTCACAGTTCTGCTGATCGCGGCGGCGGCTGCCGCCTGTGATTCGACCGATCAAATGTCACGAGATGCTGGCTCTTCGGATGGGAGCACGATCAAGTTCCTGACCTACAACGTGGGTCAGGACAACTGGACCCTGGCGCGGGCGCAACGGATAGCGGCCATTATCGATGGTCAGATGCCCGACATCGTGACCCTCCAGGAAGTGGGCATCGAGGAAATCGAGAGTGCCGACGGACGGACGACGAGCGTGCGGTCCGACCTGGAGGCGCAGTTGTCCGATGACTATCAGTTCTACTTTCCCGAATCGCTGGATCCGATCATCGTCCGCAGGGAGTCCACGCTGCGCATGGTGGCGGAAGGCTCGCTCGAGCTCTTTGAATGCCGGTTCCCGCGGACCGCGAACTGGCTGAGATTCGAGGAGGCCAGGACCGGCAAGGCGCTCGTTATCTATAACACCCATCTATGTCCGTGGGTCATGCCTTATCCCGAGGGCGAGTTGTCGGCCGAAGAGCGCAACCAACTCGAAGCCAACGAGATCGTGGAGTTTATGGCCTCTCAGGGCGAACCCGGACTCCTCCAGTTCTTGGCCGGCGATCTCAACGCCCGCCCCGAGTCGAACACCATTCAGTACCTGCTCCACGGCGTCGCTTTACCTGTCAACGACAAAGTCAGCCCGCTGCCACTCATGGACACGTGGGCATCGGCGCCGGGCAACGCCGGCGCCAAACCCGTCACGACCGATCCCGACCTCGATGCGTTGATGCCGCGAGGCGACATCACGTACAGGGAAGCGGGCATCGTTCCGTTCACGCTCGACTGGGTCATCGCCGTGGAGCAGGCAGAAATAGAAGCGGCGGAAGTTCTGGATAACGAAATGACCGACGGTGCGTCCGACCATCTGCCGGTAACGGCGACGGTCCGGCTATAACTAAGCCGTCTCCGCGGCGCGATCGAATCCCGGGTGACTTACCGCGCTAC
>JAZFYK010000285.1:0-15082 GCA_036443505.1 Gammaproteobacteria bacterium
CGGAGGTCGCTGCGGGCCATGGCTCGATAATGGAGAACGTCCGTGCCTACAAGCCCGACAGTACGATCCTCGGTGTGCAGGTCCAACAGATGTTGGACAGTCACGACCAGGAAGTCATCGTCGGCGCCGTCAGCGACGCCAGCTTCGGCAAGCTCGTGGCGTTCGGCCTCGGTGGAATTCTCGTCGAGGTGCTCAAGGACGTGACGTTTCGGCTGGCGCCGGCCAGCGAGGAAGACGCCGGTTCCATGCTGGACGGCATCCAAGCGGCGGAGGTCCTCAGAGGAGTTCGTGGCGCGAAGCCCGTGGATCGCGGGGCGCTCAGCCGCATCATCGTCAATGTCTCCGAACTCATTGACGACTTTCCCGAGATTCAGGAGATCGATCTCAACCCCGTACTCGCCAACCCGGCCGGTGCGACGGCTGTCGACGCCCTGATCACGGTCGACTTCTCCCCGCCCAAGGAGATCTATCGCCCCACTCAGGACGAGATCATCGTGGCCATGAACCACATCATGAATCCCAAGGCAGTCGCCGTGATCGGTGCGTCCGACGCCGAGGGCAAGATCGGCAATTCCGTCATGAAGAACATCATCAACGGCGGCTACAAAGGCGAGCTCTACCCGATCAACCCGAAGGCCGACGAGATCTTAGGGCTAAAGGCTTACAAGAGTGTCAAGGACGTTCCGGGTGATATCGATGTGGCCGTGTTTGCCGTTCCCGCAAAATTCTGTGTCGCGGCAATGAAGGAAGTCGGCGAGAAAGGTATCGCGGGCGCCATCATGATTCCCTCGGGTTTCGCCGAAGTCGGCGAACACGAGCTACAGAACGAGCTGGTCGCAGCGGCACGCGAACATGGCGTCCGCATCATGGGTCCGAATATCTATGGCTTCTATTACACGCCGTCGAACCTCTGTGCGACGTTTTGCACACCTTATAACGTCAAGGGCAAGGCGGCGCTCTCCTCGCAGAGTGGCGGCGTCGGCATGTCCATCATCGGCTTCAGTCGCTCGACCAAGATGGGGGTCTCCGCCATCGTCGGCCTGGGCAACAAATCGGATCTCGATGAAGATGATCTGTTGACCTACTTCGAGCAGGACGAGAACACAGACGTTATCGCGATGCACGCCGAGGACCTCAAGGATGGCCGCAGCTTCTCCGAGGTCGCGAAGCGGGTGTCGAAGAAGAAACCCATCGTGATGCTCAAAGCCGGCCGCACTCAGCTCGGTGCGCGTGCGGCAGCGTCGCATACAGGCGCGCTCGCGGGGAACGACAAGATCTACGACGATATTCTCCGCGCCAGCGGCGTGATTCGTGCATACAACCTCAACGACCTTCTGCAGTTCGCCCGCGGGCTACCGGTCCTGCCGACACCGAAAGGCGAAGAGATTGTCGTCATCACGGGTGCCGGCGGCTCGGGCGTTCTGCTGGCCGACGCGATCGTAGATAATGGCTTATCGTTGATGTCGTTTCCTACCGATCTCGACGAAGCGTTCAAAGAATACATCCCACCGTTCGGGGCGTCGGGTAATCCCGTCGATATCACGGGCGGTGAACCACCGACGACCTACGAGAATACGATTCGCTTAGGGTTAGAGGACGATCGGATCCACTCGCTGATACTCGGTTATTGGCACACGATCATTACACCGCCGATGGTATTCGCAGAACTCTGCGCCCGCGTAGTGCAGGAAGCGCGCGACAAGGGCATCGATAAGCCGATCGTCGCCTCGCTCGTAGGTGACGTGCAGGTGGAAGAAGCCTCCGAATATCTCTATGAGCGGGGCATCGTGGCTTGCCCCTACACGACGGAGCTGCCGGTCGCCATTCTGGGCGCCAAGTATCAATGGGCCCGGGGAGCCGGGCTGCTGTAGCGTGCTGGAACGCTCAAACGGGAGATCATCGTGACTGCGTTAAGAAGCCTGCTTTTTGTTCCCGGCAACAAGGAAAACATGCTCGAGAAAGCTGCGGGCCTGCGGCCCGACGTCTTCATCCCCGACATGGAAGATTCCGTACCCGATGCGGAGAAAGACAACGCGCGTAAGACGATTCAGTCGTTCCTGCCGAGGCTCGCCCAGACGGGTGTGCCGATCATGCCGCGCGTCAACTCGCTGGACTCGGGGTGGTTGGAATCCGATCTCGCAGCAGTCGTCGGACCCGATATTCTCGGGCTCTCCATCGGTAAGATCAACGGGCCGCAGGATATCGAGACGGCCTCCGATTTGCTGGCGGAGTTGGAGAGAACCGTGGAGTTGACCGTCGGAAGTATGAAGCTTATACCGTGGCTCGAGAGCGCGAGAGCGATCGTCAAGTGCTATGACATCTGCGCGTCCAACCCGCGAATTATCGGCGTCGCTTTCGGCGCCGAGGATTTCACGCACGACATGGGCATCGAGCGGCTCGAAGACGAGTCCGAAGTGGCCTATGCAAGAAACGTGTTGTGTGTCGCCGCCAGAGCGGCACATGTAACAGCCCTCGACACGCCCTATTTTCGTTTCAAGGACGAGGCTGGTCTTAAAGCGAACTGCGTCGCAGCCAAACAACGTGGCTTCAAGGGTAAGTTCGCGATTCACCCGGCACAGATCGATGCAATCAACGAGACCTTTTCTCCATCTCAAGAGGCGATAGAGCACGCGAGAAGAATTGTCTCGGCCTTCGAAGAAGCCGTAGCTGCGGGACGCGGCTCTACATCGCTGGACGGTAAAGTCATCGACGTCCCCGTGGTAAAGCGGGCCAGAGCCGTTTTGGAGTTGGCCGGCACGGAGGCGAAGAATCGCGACTAGACGGAGCCTTTAATATGGACAACAAGAGAAGAACATTCCTGAAGAACGCAGCCCTGGCATCATCAGCGATGGCGATATCGAAAACCGTGTCGGCACAAGGTGGAGACTCCGGCAGCTTCTTGCGCATCGCCGCGGAAGAAACCTTCACCATCCCGGAAGTGCTGGATGCCATGTCGGAGTTGCTCACCCGGGAACCCGACAGGGAGCCTGGCTTGGCGTCGCCTTCCTATGTCGTCACCGACACGACTCGGGCACTGATGGATCTAGGCGCCGGGCGAATCGCCGCAATGGACGCGGCCCGGATCGACAAGCAGATCCTGTCGCTGTGGTCACCCGGCGTGCAGGTCCTGGATCCTGAACCGGCCACCGAGCTCGCCCGCCTCGTGAACGATCGCCTCGCCGCGGCGATCGGCCGTAATCCGGAACGCCTCGCGGGACTGGCCACCGTGGCGCCACAGGATCCCGACGCCGCCGCGCAGGAGATCGAGCGCGGCGTCTCGAGCCTGGGCCTGAACGGCGTGATCATCAATTCACACACCAATGGCGAGCATCTGGACGATCCCAAATACTGGCCGATTTTCGAATCCGCCCAAGCGCTGGATACGCCGATCTATCTGCATCCACGAACTCCCCCCGCCTCCATGTACGACGCCTTCGCCGACTACAGCATGAGCGGCGCCCTGTGGGGCTTCGCGATGGAATCCTCGATGCATGTCGTGCGGATGATCCTAGGCGGCGTGTTCGACGAGTTTCCGCGCCTGAGAATCGTACTGGGGCATATGGGCGAGGGGCTGCCGTTCTGGTTGAATCGCCTCGATACCGTCGCCACCCGGCCCGGCATATCCGACATGCGGCGCGCGCCCAGCGATTACTTCAAGGACAACTTCGTAATCACGACGAGCGCGATGTTCTGGGACCCGCTACTGACGTTCTGTATTTCGGTCCTGGGTGCGGAGAACGTGATATTCGCGATCGACTCGCCGTTCGCTCCGAGCGTCGCGGCCACCGACTGGCTGGACGCCGCGCCGATATCGGCTGCCGACCGAAAAGCGATCTATCAGGACAACGCCGAGCGCGTCTTCTCGCTGTAGGACGCTCGCACGACTATCCGGGTACGCCCCCTCGCTATTACCGCTTGCTAGCTAAGATGCTCGGCGAAGAACGCCAGCGTTCTCTCCCAGGCTAGCGCGGCGGCGGCCTCATCGAAGCGCGGCGTCGTGTCGTTGTTGAAGCCGTGATTCGCGCCCTCGTAGAAGTGGGCCTCGTGACGTATGCCGGCGGCCTCAAGCGCCTCTTCGTAGGCCGGCCAGCCAGCGTTGATCCGCTGGTCCAGGCCGCCATAGTGCAACTGCAGTGCGGCCTTGATCTCGGGCACATCCTCAGCGGCAGGCTGACCGCCGTAGAACGGCACCGCGGCCAGTAGATCCGGCACGCGTACGGCCAGCATGTTGGAGATTCCGCCACCGAAGCAAAAACCCGTGCAGCCGACATTGCCGTTGCAGTCGGCATGACCCTGCAGGAACGCCACCGCTGCGACGAAATCTTCGGCCGTCTTCGCGCGATCGAGGTCGCCGAACAGCGTACGCGCACTGTCCTCATCGCCCGGATAACCGCCTAGAGGCGTCAGCGCGTCCGGCGCAAACGCGACGTAACCTGCAAGACCCAACCGCCTGGCGATGTCCTCGATGTGCGGATTCAAGCCACGGTTCTCGTGTATGACTATGATGCCGGGCAGCGGGCCATCCATGTTCGCCGGTTTCGCCATGTAGCCGCGGATCCTGCCGTAGCCCTCGGGCGATGAGTACGTGACAAAGGCCGTGGACAGGCGTGAGTCATCCCCTGCGATGCGCTGACCTCTGGCGAAATCCGGGCTCAGGCTCTCCAATAGCGCCGCAGCCGTTACGCCGCCGACCGTGTAGGCCGCCGCCCGATCCAGGAAGCCCCGCCGGCTGATGACGCCGTGGACATAGCCGTCGAATAGCTTCAAGACTCTAGGGTCGAAGTCACTCGCTTTCATTTGGGTCATGGCTGTTACTCCTAATCGTTCTTCTTCGCATGAACAGGTGGGAAAAATTGCAGGATCGTCCTCCTGCTGTCAAGACGCGATCCGGCTACCCCGGTCGCAGCGCCGTATCCTGAGGATCGGCTTGCGCGGTCGGATAATCGCTGTTGAAGTGCAGGCCGCGGCTTTCCTGCCGCTGCAGCGCACTCCTCGTTATTAGCTGGGCGACCGTCACGAGATTGCGCAGTTCGAGGACGTCGGGCCAGAGTTTAGCTTCGTCCCATTCCCGATCGAGCTGCTGCTCGAGTTCCCGCAGATTCCGCTCGGCTCGCATCAGGCTCTCCCGTGACCTGACGATGCCAACGTCCTGCCACATGAGCCTTCGTAGACGCTTCGCTTTGTTCTCTAACGATGGGCGCGATCCTCGGGACCCCCCGCCTCGATGACTGAGCAGCGGCGGCAGCGGCGGCTGCGAGTCACTGGCTTGCTGTGCAATCCGGCCACTGACGGTTTTTGCAAATGCGAGCGCTTCCAACAGAGAATTGCTCGCCAGCCGGTTGGCGCCGTGCAAGCCCGTGAAGCTGCACTCGCCTAGCGCGTAGAGCTGTTGGACAGCCGTCTGCCCGTGTTGGTCGGTCACGATACCGCCACAGGTGTAATGAGCCGCGGGCACGACCGGGATCGGCTCCTTCGTCATGTCGAAGCCATGTTCCGCACAGACCCTGAGGATGTTGGGGAACCTTGCGGCGATCAGGGCAGCGGGCTTATGGCTGATGTCGAGATAGACATGTTCGATATTCTTATCGGCCAGCTCGCTTACGATCGCGCGAGAGACGATGTCCCGCGGCGCCAACTCGGCCCGAGCGTCGTAGCGCGGCATGAAACGACGACCGTCGGGCAGCAGTAACCTGCCGCCCTCCCCTCTGACCGCTTCGCTGATCAATGCCGAGCGAGCCTGCGGATGGTGCAGACAGGTGGGATGAAACTGCACGAACTCCATATTCGCGACGGAGCAACCCGCGCGCCACGCCATCGCGATCCCGTCGCCCGTCGACGCGTTAGTCGCGTGCTCGTAGAGGCCCGACGCGCCGCCTGTCGCAAGCACGACCGCGCTCGCCCAAAGGGTCTCCACGACCCCCGCCGAGTTCTCGAGCACGCGGACGCCGACGCAGCGATTCGGGCCCGTCAGCCCCAGTTCCCGGGTCGTGACCAGATTGACGACGAAGCGGTTCTCAAGCAGTCGAATCGCCGCGTGCTGCCTGACTCTGTCGACGAGAACGCCCATGACGGCGACGCCAGTCGCATCGTCCGCGTGTACGACTCTGCGCTTGCTGTGGCCGCCCTCTCGCGTCAGATGGAGCTCGGCACCATCGTTGGTGCGCGTGAACCGAACGCCGTGATCCTCCAGCCAGCGGATACACCCGGGCCCCTCCCGCACGACTTGAGCAACCGTTTCCGAGTGGCACAGGCCCGCGCCGGCGACGATCGTGTCCGAGTGATGTGAACTCAGCGAGTCCTCGGGGTTCATGACCGCGGCAATGCCGCCCTGCGCCTGGAAGCTAGCCGTGTCGGTGAGCCGGTTCTTGCTTAGGACGACGACGCTATGCCCCTCATCCACCAGACGCAGAGCCGTGCTGAGGCCCGCGATACCGCCGCCGATAATTAGCACAGAGCTGTCAGGATTGGTGGACATCGGTTGGGGTTTCTCGATCGTCAGGAGATCTCTAGCATTCGTTTCACGGCACCATGCGCGCGTTCCGCCATGACGGGATCCACGAGGACTTCATATTCCAGGGTTTGCAGCGAGTGCAGAATTTTCGGCAAGGTGATGCGTTTCATGTGTGGGCACAGGTTGCACGGTCGAATGAAATCGACGTCGGGAAATTCAACCGCGACGTTATCGCTCATCGAGCATTCGGTAATCATCACGACTCGCTGCGGACGCTGCTTGTCGACGTAGTTGATCATCCCGGACGTTGAGCCGACAAAGTCGGCCTCCTCCAATACATCCGGTGGACACTCGGGATGCGCGATGATCTGAATGCCGGGAGTCGCCTGCCGATAATCTCTAAGCTCCGCGGCCGTGAATCGCTCGTGAACTTCGCACGTACCCTCCCAGAGGATGACTTCGACATCGGTCTGTTGCGCCACGTAGCGGCCCAGGTAGGCGTCGGGAAGGAAGATCACTCGATCCGTCCCCAGCGATTCGACGACCTGAACCGCGTTCCCGGAAGTGCAGCAGACGTCCGTCTCCGCTTTGACGTCCGCGCTCGTATTCACGTACGACACGACAGGGACGCCTGGATAACGCTCCTTCAGCATCCTGACGTCCGCGCCGGTAATCGAGCTCGCGAGGGAGCAACCCGCCAGCGGATCCGGAATAAGAACCATCTTGTCCGGATTCAGAATCTTCGCGGTCTCCGCCATGAAGTGCACGCCGCAGAGAATGATCACATCCGCATCGGTCTCGGTGGCTTTGGCGGCGAGCCCCAGTGAGTCCCCGGTGTAGTCTGCGACGCCATGATAGATCTCCGGGGTCTGGTAGTTGTGCGCCAGCAGGATGGCGTTACGCTCGACCTTGAGCTCATTGATCAGCGCCACATAGGGCGCATGGACCGGCCACTCGATCTCAGGGATGACGTCGCGGACGCGCTCGTAGATATCCCGGGTGCTGGCGGCAACTTCGGGAGTGTAGGCAAGCGTTTCGGTCATTGCGGCCCCTACTTGTACTCATAATGAGTATAAGGTAGGCGCCAGTATAGCACAGCCGGAAAACCCCTTGCCAGCAGGCCCGAGCGGCGGCGTCTTCAGGGGGCGCGAGGCGGTCTGAGCGTCGCTACCCCGGGCGCTCGGCGTTCCCGCAGTACCGCACGGCGAAACCGAAAAAGCTCCGCCGGACGGCCGCCTGTCTTGGCCTCTCTTTTCCCGGTTCCGTCCACGAGACCGCTGCGTTCCACGAGGCGGCGAAAATTCTGCTTGTGAGACCGCAGCCCCGAGATCGCCTCCACGGCATGCTGTAGCCGCAGCAGCGTGAACGTCTCCGGAATCAACTCGAACGCGACGGGCCGATAACGCATTTTTCCTCGCACGCGGCCTAGTCCCGTGGCAAGAATCCGCCGATGATCGAAAGCCATCGGCCGGCCGAGACGCGCAGAGATCGGACTCGTCGGCGACTGACTCCGGTCCAGCCAATACTCGGCAACGAGCTTTGCTTCGTAGAGCAATTCGTAGCGCTCAAGCACCTGGTATGCGTCCCAGCCCGCATCGCCGCGCCCGAAACAGATATCGATTCGCTCACGATAGTCGGACCCGCCAGAGGTCTGCTCTACCTGTCCGGACCAATCCATGAGGGCCGCCTCGATCTCCTCGATCAGGGCCGGCTTCCCGCCACGCCAGTCCTCCCACGGGAAGAATTCGTAGCAGTCTTCCCACGTCGCGTCTTCGACTCCGGCGAGCGGTCCCTCCTGGAGCAAAGCCAGGTAACCAACGGACAAGACCCGACTCCCGCCCGATCCCTCTCTCGGATCTCGGCCCTTGTCGGCGAAGGTATAAAGCTGCTCGACGTAGCCGAGGTCGATGCCCGTTTGCTTGCGCACGGCCTCGCGCATACACAGCTCGAGCGTCCGATCGTGTTCGCGATCGAACGGGCCGAACGGCAGGGCACGCGAAGTGCTTACCGGCTTCGCAGAAGCGTCACCGAGGCTGGCGGTCTGGGGGCCCACGGTCAGCACCCTGGGCTGATCCCGCGTGACCGCGAGGATTACGGCGTTAAGGCCGACGAGAAGCTTAGGGTAGGATTGGCCGCCGGCTGTCCCGGTCGATGAAGCCCGGGAGCCGCTCATACTGCTTCAGGTGTCGACAGCCTGCTAGTTGAGTAGACGCAGGAGAACTTCCTCAGCTTCCTCATAGGTCATTTCGCCCGGCTTCTGGACATACCGCATAGTGCCGTCACGACCGACGAACGTGCTGAAAGGCAGGCCGCCGAAAGAGTTCCCATACTCGGCGCTGAGATCCATCACGTCGAACATGTCCCCATAGACGATTGGAAAGTCGACCTGAACTTCCGCCAGGAACTTCTCGACTTTCTCGACCTCATCCGCCGCCACGCCGAGCACCTCGAAGCCCTGCTCGCCGTACTTCTCTCTGAGCTCATTGAAAAGCGGCATCTCGTGTCGACAAGGGATACACCAGCTAGCCCAGAAATCGACCAGCAGGACATTCCCATCCCACTCGTCCATCGATCGGGGCTGGCCCTCCATATCGGTAAGTGTGAAGTCCGGCCGGCGTACGTCGCCTTCGACCGGATCGAAGCGCGATGTCGACTCACCGGCGTCCACGCCTTCCTGCGACATAATGGCGCCGGCGGCAAATACGAGACTCGCGATGGCCAGCATGCAGCTCGTAAGGATCCTGTTTCTCATGCGGTTCTCCTGAATCGCTCTAAGCTGTTCGGGGCTAATTGCCTATTGTAACGTCTGAATGACGATGAGTCCGCGCCTCTCGAGACTTCTTGACACTCCGGGTGCCGGCGTACGCACAGGGCGTCGTGTCGGTCAGATGGCTGGCGCGTGCAGTGCCTCGCTGAACTTCTCGCCGGCCGGAATCGCGATCTCGAGATGATTCCGCCGCGGCGGCAACGGGCAGGTCGCGAACTCATTGAAGGCACACGGAGGATTGTAGGCCTTGTTGAAATCCAGCACCGTGAGGCCATCGGCATTCACCCGCTCGGCATAGAGGAACCGGCCCGCAGGATAGGTCTCGACGCCGTTCGTAGCGTCGGCGAACAAGATGAAAAAATCCTCGCCGGACTCGAAGACCTCCAGGGATAGTTTCTCACCGTCGAGCTCGAATTCCACGACCCCGGGCGCCAGCGGATCCCAGCCCAACCCCTCGACTACGGTGTCGACCGCGACGCGTCGAGACTCCGGATAGGGTTTGAGTTCCGCCGCTACACGCCAGGCGGTCTCAACCGGGTAGCTCTCTATGCCCGGGAAGGCGTCCACAAAGGGGTGTTCGTAGTTGCGCAGACGAATCCCGATCCGGCCCATCCGATTGATCGCGAAGAAGGCGAGACTCCCGTGGGTCAGTATCGTGGGGTCTCCTCCCTCATCGTCGCGAAGCAAGAGCTCCTCCACGGCTCGGCCCATGTTTTTCACGTCCACGCCGGGCGCGACGTGCACGGTGACCTGACCTTCCCGCAAGACGAACTCGCCGGCGTGAGCGGCACTGTCGCCGGCCGTCAGTACGAGATCCTGGTCGGTACCGGCGCCGAAGGTGTTGGAGCCTTCCTTGAGCCAATAGAGCCCGGCTAGATTCAACCACCCATCCGGACCCTTCAGGCCTTCGAGGCGCGCCGCATGCCAGCTCGCAACGGAGTCGCGGTAGGCAGCCACGTCCTCGACAGCTGCGGGATTTTGTCCGCAACCGACGAACATGAAGCAGCTAAATAGGATCAGGAATAAACGCATTACGCTCTCTCGGCGGTCACGCTCTCTGCGAACGATTATACCGCGGTTTCCAGCAGGGCGAGGCGAGATTAAGTCTCGCAAGAACTATCCGGGCGTGCCCTTCTGCGTCAAGCGTTCCTACAACTACGCTAACATGCCTGGCATGGTCAACGACTGGCTCGATCGACTGCGCGCCGATGAGATAGTTCTCCTGGACGGCGGCACCGGGAGTGAGCTGCAGCGCCGTGGCGTTGCCATGAACCCGGCAGCCTGGAGCGGCGTCGCCGCCTACACGCACAAGGAGCTGCTGCGTGACGTCCACGCGGACTACATCCGTGCGGGTGCTGAGATCATCACGACCAATACATTCGGCACAAGCCGATTCGTGCTCGAGTCGGCCGGGCTCGGCGACGAGTTCTCCCGAGTCAATGCGATGGCCGTCGAGGCAGCCATCGAGGGACGCGACATGGCCGCGACGACATCGGTGGCGATCGCCGGCTCGATCTCCTGCCTGCCGCCACGACTCGATGTCGCGGCCTATCCCGACGCGACCAAAGAACGCGACGGCTACCGGGAGTTGGCTGACGTTTTGGCGGAGGGCGGCGTGGATCTGATCGCGCTGGAGATGATGGAGGATACCCACCACGCCGTCATGGCCATGGAAGCTGCACTCGAGATTGGGCTGCCGGTCTGGTTGGGCGTCAGTTGTCGCTTCGCCGACGACGGAGAGACGCTGGTGGGGTTCGACTTCCCGGGAACACCCTTGTCCGAACCCCTGGACGCCCTGTTACCGATGGGCGCAACCGTCGTAAATGTCATGCACACCGATCCCGAGGCCGTGGCGCCCGCCGTTGACGAACTGAAGACGCGCTGGTCCGGTCCTTTCGGTGTCTACCCTGAGCTCGGCGATTTCTCGGCACCGAACTGGCAGTTCACGAACCTCATGTCGGCAGAAGATTTTGCGCAGACGGCAGCTCGATGGGTGGGCCAGGGCGCCCGACTCCTCGGGGGCTGCTGTGGGACGACGCCCGATCATATCCGCGCCTTACGCGATGCGCTGCCGGACCTGCGCGAAGCCCGCTAGCCTGCTATTCCGGGATGGGGATGTCCTCGACCTTCATCGGCACATAGTAACCGCGTTGCACTGCCGGCCGCGCCGCTAGCTCGAGATACCACCGCAGCAGATTCGGATACTCGTTCAGGTTCATCTCCTGCCGCGGGTAGCGTGATATCCACGGCCAGGTGGCGATGTCCGCAACCGAGTAATCCCCGGCGAGATACTGTTGCTCGCCAAGCCGCGTATCGAGTACCCGGTAGATGCGTGCATTCTCTTTACGATAGCGTTCTTCCGCGTAGGGAACTTCGCCTTTGTGATAAAAGACGAAGTGATGCGTCTGGCCGAGCATCGGTCCCACCGAGCCCATCTGCATCATGAGCCATTCGATGACCTGCCACTTGTCTGTCCCGGAAGACGGCATGAACTGCCCGGTCTTCTCCGCCAGGTACATGAGGATTGCCCCCGATTCCATAAGGCTGAGGCCAGTGTCATGATCGACGATTGCGGGGATCTTGTTGTTGGGGCTGATCTTTAGAAATTCGGGGTCATGCTGTTCGCCTTTCCCGATGTCTACGGCGATCGCGTTATAGGGCAACCCCAATTCCTCGAGCATGATGGAGACCTTGCGGCCGTTCGGCGTCGTCCAAGTATATAAGTCGATCATTGCTGTCCCAGTAGATTCAGATAGAGTCGTTCAACCAACAACGCCTTCTGTCCTGATGTGCAGTTGGCGGCCGCAGTGCTTACAGTGCACGGCATCTCGATCATGACGGGTCAGGCCACAATCCAGGCATTCGTAGCGGACCTTGCTCGGCAGGAATATCGTCTGTACGAGGCGAATAAAGAGCGCCACGCCGACGATCATGATGATTACGGCCAAGAGCCTGCCCGTACTTCCGACGAGGATGATATCGCCGAAGCCTGTCGTCGTCAGTGTGGCAATCGTGAAGTACAGCGCATCGACATAATTATTGATCGAATCGTTCTCGTCTACTTGCAGGATAAACACCGCGGCTGTAACGATGAATATGAAGACCAGTAGATTGAGCGCGCTGTAGATGACGTCCTCGTTGTTTGCGAAAAAGCGAGAGCGGTGCTTTAGTTGGCGGATGACGACGTAGGAACGTATCAACCGCAGTACACGCAGTACCCGCAGAAACGCAACGTTGACGAACGGGGCCGGGAGGAACAGCGACGCGATGACCACCATGTCGACGAGACTCATCGGCCTGACGAGGAAAGCGCCACGATCGGGGTGCGCGATCATGCGGCCCAGGAAATCGACGACCAACAGCACGCCGATCGTGATATCCGTTATGACGAGCCACTCGTACGGCCGCACGAACGTCGTTACGACGAAATAGGTGACGATGCACAGATCGAACACGACCAGCGCGTAACGCGCCCGTAGCGCCTTGGGCGTAAGACCATAATAGATTTCCTGGCACAGGCTGGTCAGCTTGTTCATGGCCGCTTACCCTAGGTGCAGAGACGCCAGATGGCAACTCGGATTTGGACACGGGCTCGCGTTGCGCCCACAATCCTTGCGCGGGCGAGCGGAATGGATGATGCCGATATCATGAGCGATATCCTGACTACGCTGAGCCGGGAGCTCGGCGAGGATGCGGTCCTCGACGGGCCAGACGTCAGCGACCGGTACGCCGTCGATGTCAGCGGCGAGAATCCCCACAAGCCAGTCGCCGTTGTCCTGCCGAGCTCCACCGAAGACGTCGCGACGATACTCAAGCATTGCTCGGAGGCCGGGCAACCCGTGGTCGTCCAGGGTGGGCTGACGGGCCTCGCCGGGGGTGCAACGCCGCAAGCGGGCGAGTTGGCCTTGAGTCTGGAGCGCATGTCCGGTGTCGAATCGCTGGACAGGGCCTCGATGACGCTGACGGCGTTGTCGGGCACGCCGCTCCAGGTGATCCAAGAGGCGGCCGAGGAGGCGGGACTGCTTTTTCCGTTGGACCTCGGCGCCCGAGGCACATGTCAGCTCGGCGGCCTGATCGCGACGAATGCCGGGGGAAATCAGGTCATACGCTACGGCATGACCCGGAATCTGGTCTTGGGACTGGAAGCCGTCCTGGCCGACGGCACGATCATCAGCTCGATGAACCGGATGCTCAAGAACAATGCCGGCTACGATCTGAAACAGTTATTTATCGGAACCGAAGGGACTCTGGGCGTCGTTACGCGTGCCGTGCTCAGGCTCTTCCCGCGATTACCAGGCAAGTGTACGGCGCTGTGTACGTTGACGTCTTTCGCAAACGTGGTCGAGCTTCTTCGAGAGATGCAGGCCAGGATGGGTGGCTCACTGAGTGCGTACGAAGTGATGTGGGCGTCGTACTTCGATTACGTGATCGAGCACGTCGAGAAGCTTCGTTCGCCGTTCGAGCAAACCTACCCGCTATACGCGCTGATCGAGACCGAAGGGGCCGACTCGGACGATGACGCCGAGCGCTTCGAGAGCGCACTGGGATCGGCTCTGGAGTCAGGCGTGATACGAGATGCGGTCATCGCCCAATCGCAGAAAGACGTGCAGACCTTCTGGGCGATCCGCGATGGCATCGCCGAAATCACTCCCGCCTTGATGCCGTACGCGAGTCTCGATGTCAGCATGGCGGTCGCCGAGATGCCCGGCTTTCTCGACGAGGTAGACACGGCGCTCGCGGCACAGTTCGACCCCATCACGAACCTCGTATTCGGCCACGTCGGCGATCACAACCTGCACCTGTTTATTACGACCGGCAACGAGGGCGATGTCGAGCGGATCCTCGACACGGTGTATCAACTCACCGGCGACCACCAGGGCTCCGTCTCAGCAGAACACGGCATCGGCACGCTCAAGCGAGAGTACCTCCACCATTCCCGCAGCGAAGAAGAGTTGGAACTCATGCGGCGCCTCAAGCGAACACTCGACCCGCACGGAATCCTGAACGGCGGCCGGGTTATCGACGCCTGAGCCAACGGGCCGCTAGCGGGAGCGGCGGCTCCGCGGATAGTTCCATTCGAAGTACTCGTCGTAGAGTCTGGCGTTCGCCCTGAGCAGATAGAGGCCCTCCACGACGTGAGCAAAACGGACCGGTCCGAAGTCCAGCGTCTCGAAGCCCAGCGCCTCGCAGATCTCCGCAACGACCGCCTTCGCCTCAGGATCGTTCCCGACCAGCGGGATCGTCAGTGGATGATCCACGAGGCCCGGGTCGACCATCGTATCCACACTGATCGTGCTGAACGCCTTAACGACCTTCGCGCCGGGCGCGATGTTCTGAATACGCTCGGCGTTCGACGTGTAGCTCGGATAGTCCGCGAAGCCGTCTTCGCCAACGATCCGCGGATTGATCGGATCGATGATAATCTTCCCCGACAGATCGCCCAGACCTCTAACGACCTCTTCCGCCACGTCCCACGGCAACGCGATCACGACGATGTCCGCCTGGCTCGCTGCGGCCAGAGGCGTGGTGGCAGTAGCCCCTCCCCCGGTCGCAGCCACCAATGCTTGAACGTCCTCGCGCTCCGGTGAGCGGGATCCATAAACGATCTCATGGCCGAGACCCGCGAAAAGCGGCCCGAGCGCGCTGCCGACCTGCCCGGTACCGATCATCGCGATCGTCTCTGCCGAGACGCCCACCGGGGTCGCGAAGCCCGCGAGTAATATCAGTGCAGAAATGAACGCCGTAGCGCTGCGCCGAATGCGAAACATGTGCTCAATCCTCTTGTCTAATTCAACCGGAAGTTCCGGTCTCAGCGGCGAAGGACTCGAGAGCTTAGCGCACGTGAGAGGAAATGAAACCCCGCA
>JAZFYK010000286.1:0-2498 GCA_036443505.1 Gammaproteobacteria bacterium
TCCAGACGCCAGGCGGGCTGCGGGTCACGCCGGTCGAGCCGGCTGATCGTGATGTCCCGCGTCTTTCCCGCCATATCGCCGTGGACGACCTTCACCCGCAGCACCTGTTGTCCGTCGAGACCCATGAACGTGGCGGGATCCTCGATGATCGGCGCCTCGATCGCCCGTCCAACGACGCCCTTGCCCAGGTACTTCTCAATCTCCTGGCGGGCCTTCGCGGGGAGATCGATGATCGGTCCTGCGGTCGGGGCCGCGCTCCCGCCGGTCCCGGCCGCGTCGGACGCGGCGGGCTGCGAGTGGGCGATGGAGGCCAGTGACAGCGGCGAGTCCACGTGCCGCCCGGCAAGGATGACGCCGATAGCGGTGCCGAGCACAAGCACGATCGCAATGCCGATGATGGGTCGATACCTTTTTATGCCTTACCTCTTATTAGAATCGAATGTCTTCTTAGTCCGGCACTCGCTCCTTGCTGCCGAATCGCGCCCTATCGCGGCGGCTCGATGTTCGTGCCGTACTCCCTGTTGATGGCATCGTAGATTTCGCCGACGACCTCGGGGAAGGGTACGCGAACACCGAACACTCCCGCCTTGAACCTATTCCTCCGGGAGCGGCGGTGGTGTGTAGCCCTTCCACTTGCCCGAGTTGATGAACTCCGAGTAGCTGGCCTGGCCACTGCGCTTCGCCCGCTTGTACGCGAGCGACGTAGGCGGGGGCTGGACGCGTTCGGCCGCCATGACCTCGCGCTGAACGATCCGCTCCTTGCTGATGTTCCAGCACATGAGGTCACTGGCCACGACAAGCGGTCCGTCATAGGTCGTGCGGACCGTCTCGACGATTTCCTGCAACATCTCAGGTACGAGGATCGCGTGGTAGGCGACGGCCAGACGCGGCTTGATCTCGGACATGATCTTTCCGAAGGCGGCCGGTGGCGTGTGGATGTAGGAGGAAACAATCGTCGCCTGCCGTGGGGGGAAGCCGAGATAGCTGGCCAGACCTTCAGGCGTGTAGAAACATTCGTGGATGACGAAATCGGCGCCCTTCGACTGCTCGATAAACCACTTGTTCGGATAGCTGTCGCCCCCGAACACGAAGCTGAGGCCGTTCCAGTCGAGGCGGTAGCTCACGGTGCCGTCGAGCACGTGGATGGTGGGGAAGGATGTGATGCGGACGCCGTTGGCCTCGTAGACCACGCCCTCGGTCTGCCTGTAGTCGAACTCGTGGGCGATCAGCTTGCCGCCTTCGTCCGGAAGAATGCCGGACCGGCCGGAGACGTCCCACGCGTAGGCCTTCTTGAGTCCTTCAACGTAGGCCGCGGTGCCCAATTCTGGCTCGGCGCCGGAAGGGCCGTAAATGTGCAGCGGCTCGTACCGGCCGCTCAACCAGCCGCCGATCCAGAGGGCATCGACGTCGCCGACGTGATCTGTATGCAGGTGGCTGACGAAGACCTTGTTAACGCGCGCCATGTCCGGACGCAGCGCGAACAGGTTTTCGGCCGAGCCGGTGCCGCAGTCGAACAGGAAAATGTCGCCATTGCCGAGTTCGACGTACCAGGCCGCAGACTTCTGTGCGCGGGTAATTGGCGTAGGCATGCCGGTCCCGAGGGCGACGACGAACATCTCGTCGGGGGCAACCTTCTCCGTGCGCGGATACCACGCATTCGGTTTCGATTCAGCGGAACCGCCCGCTCTGGCGGCCGGCTGCGCGTTGGCGCTTGAGGCCAGTGAAAGCGGCGAGTCCGGGTTCTGCCCGACGAGGATGACGCCGATGGCGATGCCGAGAACAAGTACGATCGTAATGCCAATAATGGGTTGATACCTTTTCATGCGCTACCTTTCATCAAGATTGAACGTCATGCCGGTGCGGCACTTCCTCATTACTGCCGAAGCGCGCCCTATCGCGGCGGCTTGATCTTGGTACCGTACTTCTCGTTGATCTCCGCGTAGATTTTTTCCACTACATCTTTGTAAGGCACACGACCGCCGGAAATGTAATCAGAAAAGCCGATCCGTTTGTTCGCATCAGGAGGAAGCTTCTTGGAAACGGCCGGCTGCGGCCAGATGTCTTCATCGATCACGGCCATGCGCACCCTGATGTCGTCCTTCGTGACATTGATTACCATGTAGTCAATCGCGAGGGCCAGCGGACCGCCGTACGTCGAACGCACCGCCGCCAGTACATTCGGCTGCGTATCGAAATCATTGAAGAAGTGATACCCCACCGCGAGACGCGGCTTGATATCGCTCATCACCTTGCCGAACTGCGCGGGCGAGGTGTGCACCTGTGTCCCCACGTTCAGAGCCGCTCCCGGCGTCCACTGCTGTTTCTTGACCAGATCGTCCGGCGTAATAAAGCACTCGTGGACGGCAACGTCGGCGCCCTTCGTATATTTCATCCACCACTTGTTCGGGAACGTGTCGCTGCTGAACGCGAAGGTGAGCCCGTTCCACTCGAGAATGAAGCTGACCGGTCCGTCCAACGCGTGTATCGCCGGAATGGTC
>JAZFYK010000287.1:0-3823 GCA_036443505.1 Gammaproteobacteria bacterium
CGACGAGGTCGCTGCGCGCCTTCGCGGGCACGGCGAGGTGATTGCGAGTCGTTACATGCTTCGTGCCGACATCACCGACAACGGCAAGCCCTATGTATTGAGCCTGTTCCCGGACGGCCGGGCGATCATCCACGGCACGGCTGAGCTGAGCGTCGCGCGGAGCGTCTATGCGAAGTACGTCGGTGTCTGAGCCTGTAGCCGACCCGATGCCCATTTCTATGTACGTCAATAAAATAACGAAACGACAAGTAAGCAGAGGAGAACGAACTTGACCGCAATCCGCGCCCTGATCGGCACCAAGAAAGGTGCGTTCATCCTGACATCTGACGGCAAGCGCGAGAACTGGTCGGTGGCGGGCCCGCACTTCGCCGGCTGGGAGCTCTACCACCTGAAGGGTTCCCCGGCCGACCCGGACCGCATCTACGCATCGCAGACGAGCAGCTGGTTCGGGCAGATCATTCAGCGCTCCAGCGACGGCGGCGTGACGTGGGAGCAGCCGGGATCGGAAGGCGCGGCACAGGAAGAGGCCTCAGGCGACTCGAATAGTCCAGAATTTAAGAAAGGCGAGAGCAACAAGTTCGACTACGACACGTCCGCGGAAACGGGCAAGCCGTTGACCACGCACCAGTGGTACGACGGCACGCAACATCCCTGGGAGTTCGAGCGCGTCTGGCACCTCGAACCGTCGCTGACCGACCCCGACGTTGTCTACGCTGGCGTCGAAGACGCGGCGCTCTTCCGTACGATCGACGGCGGCCAATCGTGGCACGAGCTCGCAGACCTGCGCGGCCACGAGTCAGGGCCCGACTGGCAGCCCGGCGCGGGGGGTATGTGCCTGCACACGATTCTGTTCGATCCCACGGATCCCGAAAGGATCGTCGTCGCGATCTCAGCCGCCGGTTCGTTTCGCACTGAAGACGGCGGCAAGAACTGGCAGCCAATCAACCGCGGCCTCGTTTCGCCGTATATTCCGGATCCGACAGCCGAGATCGGCCATTGCGTTCACCATATCGCAATGCACCCGTCGAACCCGGCCACGCTGTTCATGCAGAAACACTGGGATGTCATGCGCAGTGACGACGCTGGCACGACGTGGCACGAGATCAGCGGCGATTTACCGAGCGACTTCGGTTTTCCCATCGATGTTCACGCGCACGAGCCCGAAACGATCTACGTCGTTCCGATCAAGAGCGATTCGGAGCACTATCCGCCCGAAGGAAAACTCCGCGTCTATAGGAGCCGCACCGGCGGTAACGAATGGGAAGCGCTCACGAATGGGTTGCCCCAGAAGGACTGTTACGTGAACGTATTGCGCGACGCGATGGCCGTCGATTCGCTCGATCCCTGCGGGATCTACTTCGGGACGACAGGTGGGCAGGTGTACCTATCACCGGACGGCGGCGATCACTGGTCGCCGATCGTGCGCGACCTGCCGAGCGTGCTGTCGGTCGAGGTACAGACGCTCTCATGATCCGCGTCGTACTCCCGTACCATCTGCGGACGCTGACCGGCGTCGACGGCGAGGTGACTTTCGCCGTAGACGGTTCGATCACACAGTCCTCGATCCTCGATGCGCTCGAGGCCCGCTATCCGATGCTCTGCGGCACCATCCGCGATCACGCGACCCGACAGCGGCGCCCGCTGGTGCGATTTTTCGCCTGCAACGAAGACGTCACCCACGATCCACCGGACGCGCAACTGCCGGACGCCGTCGCGTCGGGCGCGGAGCCGTTTAGAATTATTGGAGCGATCGCCGGAGGGTAAGCGCGGGCGCAGCTTATCCTGAAACTACAGGGACAACAGATACTCGCTCATTCGCCGACGAGTTGACTCGTCGGGGAGCCGCCCATAACCGGCGCGCATATTGTCCATGGCGTGGCTGACCTGGCGGGTCTCCGTCACGATTCCGGTCACGGCCGGGTTCGCCAGGATATATTTGAGCGAGAACTGTGCCCATGTCTCGCAATCGAACTCGGTCGCCCATTCCGGCAATGGCTTGCCCGCCACCAGGCCAAAAATACCCCCATCCTCTGTTGTTTTGAACGCCTCGACGATCAGGACCGCGATACCAAGATCTGCTGCCAGCGGCAGGGTGCTCTCGGCAGCCAGCGGATCATGGATGGAGTAGCCCGTCATAATGAAATCCGGCTGCTCGGCCTTCATGAACCTCTCCATCGCTACATAGTCCCGATTTCTTGTCAGGCTGACTCCGATGTATCGGACTCTTCCCGCGTCCTTCCAATCCTTTAGGGTTGCCCAGTGCTCCTCCAAAGTCCGCATGTTGTGTATCAACAGGAGATCCATGGGTCGCTTGTTCAAATTGGACACAGTTCTCTGGAGGTGTTCGATGCCTGCCTCTTTGCCGTTGACCGTGATCTTTCCGGACAGGAACAACTCCTCTTGCAGGCCCATCTCCGTAAGGAGTTCCCCAATCACCGGGACGTTGGGCCGAAAGAAGGCCGGTGTATCGAGAAGCCTGCCACCCAGGTCCACCATCGTCCGAAGAACGGATTTCGGAAGATCCTTACCTTCGGGCGGAACGTTTATGAAAATATCCGGCGCTCCCAACCCAATGACGGGCAAGGTCTCGTCGGTGCCCGGAATGGGACGGGTACGCATGGAATCCTGTGCGAACGCCCCGACAGGCAGCGAGGCGGCGGCAGCAAAAGCGGCACTACCTGCCAGAAATTCTCTTCGGTCGATTTCGTTAAAGCTGGACACCGTTAACTCTCGGATAATGGGTGTAGGAAAAGGCTAGCATCGCTGTCGAGAAATAGTAAGCCATCCGCTGCCAGCTAAACGCGGGTCCTCCCGCCGGTATTTACCATGAAGAGTCGTTTGTATGGTTGACATACTTTTCATAGTGTACTAGTCTACTAGGACACTAATTTCAAGCATCGGTAAGCATGATCGAGATCAAGGAGCTTTGCTTCAGCTACGGTCGGAAGAATCTCTTCCAGGACATGGGTCTAACCCTTCAGCCAGGTAATATTTATGGCCTGCTTGGACTCAACGGCGCGGGCAAATCCACATTGCTGAAGCTCATGACGGGTCTGCTCTTTCCCACGAAGGGCACGTTGATTACTTTGGAATACGACCCGGCCAAGCGTGAGCCAGGCCTCCTGTCGAAACTCTTCGTACTTCCCGAGGACTTGAACACTCCGGGCATCACCGACCAAGAATACGTGAGGGCCCGTGCACCGTTCTATCCGAACTTCGACCACGAACGTCTAGCCCGCTACCTTCAGGAATTCGACCTCCCCCGAGAGCGCAAGCTCACAACGCTCTCCTACGGGCAGAAGAAAAAATTCCTGTTGTCCTTTGGGCTGGCCTGCAACGCGTCCGTAGTGATGCTCGACGAGCCCACCAATGGCCTGGACATTCCGTCGAAGGGGCTGTTTCGCCGCCTCATCGCCGAAGCGCTGAGCGACCAGCAGATATTCATCATCTCTACCCACCAAGTGCGGGACGTGGACTCCCTGATCGATCCCATCGTAATACTTCACGAGGGCACCGTGCTATTCAATTACACCTTGGCTCAGGTGACCTCTCAGGTTCGAATGTCCCATGGCGTTAGCCGGCCGGACGGTAACGCCGACGGATTGCTCTATAGCGAGCCGACTGTGGGCGGATTCAGTGCGGTCTGGAAGGACGAAAGCGCCGCCGACGGGCCAGTGGATTTGGAACTTCTGTTCAAATCGGTGATCGCGAATCCCGAGATCTATTCCTCGCTGTTCGAGGCGGAGAGGGCAGACACATGAGCGAGATCTTTTCCCCCCATCGCCTGGGGTTGTTGATCCGCAACGATGCGATCGCCGACTAT
>JAZFYK010000288.1:0-11552 GCA_036443505.1 Gammaproteobacteria bacterium
ATTCCGCGAGCTTGTGTTGATGACTCCTGGATCCGGACGCACAAGCACGAACCGGGCAGAAGGCACTAGGCTGGTTTTTAAGCAGCTAGGGCGTAGTTGTCGTCGTTGGCAACTATAAGGTTTGCAGATGGTTTTACGAGGTAGCCTGCCCCTCGGCGTGCACTTGAGGGTTCGCGACCCACGTCGAAGCCGATCGCCCCCAAACGGTTAAGTTTAGGCTCCTGACGCGTCATTTCAAGGGCACAGTCGGCCCCCTCGGCGTCGAACTGAATACGAAGTATCTCGATTCGACGCTAGCGGTTGACGGCCTTCATCGTCCGGGCCTTATCCCGCTGCCAGTCACGGTCCTTATCTACAGCGCGCTTGTCATGTTGCTTCTTGCCTTTAGCTAAGCCGACCGCCAGCTTTGCCTTGCCACGCCCCCAATACAACTCCAGCGGCACAAGCGTGTAGCCCTTGCGGTCCACGAGACCAATCAGGCGATCGATCTCCTTGCGGTGCAACAGCAGTTTTCTCGTTCTGGCAGGATCAGCGTTAACATGGGTAGACGCTGACGCCAGGGGCGTCAGGTGAGCGCCGAGCAACCAGATCTCGCCGTTGCGCACGACGACGTAGCTCTCCGTGAGTTGCGCTTTGCCGGCCCGTAGACTCTTGACCTCCCAGCCTTCGAGCGAGAGCCCGGCCTCGAGTCGCTCCTCGACGAAGTAGTTGAACCGCGCCTTCTTGTTCCTGGCGATGGAGGAGGGCGATTGTTTGCCGGTCTTTCTAGCCATGATGACGCAATGATCCTAATATCGAAAACAAAAAACACTCTCAGGGAGATTCTGTAGTGGCTGTATCCGCTTCCGAGCGCCGTACCTCTCTGCACGGTAACTGGTCGTCGCGTTTCGCTTTTGTCCTGGCCGTAGCGGGGTCCGCGATCGGCCTGGGCAATATCTGGAAATTTCCTTATATCGCCGGTGTCAACGGCGGCGGTGCATTCGTTCTAGTTTACTTGCTCTGCGTCTTCATCGTCGGCCTGCCGATCATGATGGCCGAGATCCTGATCGGCAGACGTGGCAGGCGCAACCCCATCGCGACCATGGCCCTGCTGGGCGAGGAGGAAGGGGGCAGCCGGCGCTGGGGGCTCGTCGGCGTCGCCGGCGTAATCAGCGGCTTCCTCATCCTTTCCTACTACAGTGTCATCGCAGGCTGGGCGATCGCTTACATCTTCGAGAGCGCATCAGGAGCCTTTACCGATGTGGACACGGCGGGAGTCGCGGAGATCTATTCCGGTGTGTCGGGTAGTTGGATCGCGTCAGGATTCTGGCATACATTATTTATGATCATGACGGCGCTCGTAGTATCGCGAGGCGTCGAGCGCGGGCTGGAGCGCGCGGTCCGAGTATTGATGCCGGCGTTGGTTGTACTGCTGCTCATTTTACTCGGCTACAGCATGATCGCCGGAGATTTCGCTCAGGGCTTGCGGTTCATGTTCGAACCGAACTTCTCGGAGCTGACTCGGGCCGGCGCGTTGTCCGCGTTGGGCCACGCCTTTTTCACGCTGAGCGTCGGCATGGGTGCGGTCATGGCCTACGGTGCCTATCTTCCGGCGGAGACCTCAATTCTTCGGACGTCGGTCGCCGTCATCTTTGCCGATACGGCCATTGCGATACTGGCCGGATTAGTCATCTTCCCGATCGTATTTGCGAACGGCCTGGATCCGGCTGAAGGCCCGGGATTGATCTTCCAGTCCCTGCCGTTGGCTTTCGGCCATATGCCCGGGGGCGTCATCATCGCCGTGCTGTTTTTTCTGCTGTTGACGTTCGCAGCGTGGACGTCTGCGATCAGCCTCATGGAGCCCGCAGTCGCCTGGCTGATCGAGACTCGCGCGATGAGCCGAACGCGCGCCGCTAGTCTCGTCGGCGTAACAATCTGGCTACTCGGATGCCTGAGCGTCGGGTCCTTCAATTTGCTGGCGGACTATAAGTTGTTCGAGAGGACGTTCTTCGAGAATATGGATTTCCTGACGAGCAATATCATGTTGCCGCTCGGCGGCCTCGCGATAGTTTTCTTCGCCGGGTGGATCATGTCCCGGAACTCCAGCGCCGATGAGTTGGATCCTGACGCGGGAGCGGGCTACCGGGCCTGGCGTTTCGCCGCACGGTTCATCGCGCCGGTTGCCGTCATTCTGATCTTCCTGAACGCCGTCGGCGTCTTCTGAGAGCCTATGCGTTCCGTTCGTCGCAGCGCGCGAGTTCGATACAGTGCGAGCCAGATGTTCAAGCTCGTGGACGACATCGCCCGCTACCCGGAGTTCCTATCCTGGTGTCAGCGCGCGACTATTCAGCGGCGCACGAGAGACCTGGTCGAGGCGACGCTGGAAGTAGGCTTGGGGGGTGTGCGCAAGCAATTCTCTACCCGGAATCGCCTGGATGAACCGCGCCGCATAGCGATTGAGCTGCTCAAGGGACCATTCAAATCACTCGAGGGCGCCTGGACTTTCAACGACCACGATGACGGTGGCTCCGAAGTCAGCCTCGCATTGGACTTCGAAGTTTCCCATACGCCCCTGAACATGTTATTCGCGGTGTTGTTCGAAGAAGTCGTCCGAGCGCAGATTGCAGCGTTTATCGCGCGGGCTGAGGCACTGTATGGTTAGGGCTGACCAAGACACAGACGACGCGGTCGAAGTCGTATATGCCACGCCGGAGGTTCAGCGCGTGGTTCGCGTCTCTTTCACTCCGGGTCTGACAGCCGCGGAGGCGGTTCGGCGCGCCGGTGTCCTCGAGGAATTTCCGGACATTCAATCCAGTCCTCTCGTACTCGGGGTGTTTGGCGTACGTGTAGAAGAAGACAGGCCGCTAGCGCCGGGAGAGCGGGTAGAGATCTGCAGGTCCTTGAAACAGGATCCGCGTGCGATGCGGTGGAGCCTCGCGGCGGACGGCGGTGTCATGGGCCGTCCGCGGGGCGGACCCGATAAGTAGTCAGGTAAGGGGTTCGAGTACGGCGTTTTTGTCTAGAGTAGCGACCCGATCGTTCTCGAAATAGACGACGAACCAGCGGCGCTCGACTTCTCGCGATCGGCCCCGCTTAAAGTAGTAAGTGTAGTCCCAGCGATCCTGATGGAAGCTGTCCGCCACCATCGGTGAGCCGAGCAGGAACTGAACCTGGCTGCGGGTCATGCCGATCTCGATCTGGTCGATGACGGACTCCTCGAGCCGGTTGCCCTGCTCAATGTCGAGTCGATAGATGCAGGCGCAGAGCCACAGCCCCATCGCGACCAGGAGCGTGGCTTTGGAAATGGGATGGATACAGGTCGTATTCACGGTGGAGGAAAGGGGTGATTCTGGGCAATAATGGCGCGCGCATCATACCTTACTCAAGGGTTGAGAAGAACGTGGAACGCCAGGATCTACGCAAAGCAGGGCTAAAGGTGACGTCTCCCAGGCTCAAGGTCCTGGAAGTTCTGGAGACCAGTCCCGATCGCCATCTCAGCGCCGAGGCCGTCTACAAGGCGCTGCTGGCCGCAGGGCAGGAATTCGGTCTCGCGACCGTGTATCGCGTGCTGACGCAGTTCGAACGGGCCGGCCTCGTGACGCGACACAACTTCGAGGGTGGTACGTCGGTGTTCGAACTGGCTGACGGGCCCCACCACGATCATATGGTCTGCCTGAGAACGGGGGACGTCATCGAGTTCTACGACGAGAGAATCGAGGAGTTGCAGATCGAGATCGCGGAGAAGCACGGCTACTCCATAGAGGATCACAGCCTCGTCCTCTACGTTCGGCCAAAGTGACGCAAACGTAACGGACTAAATCTCACTCCGCGGCGCGGCTGATCATCTCTTCGGCATGGGCGCGAGCGCGCGCCGTGATTTCTACGCCGCCGAGCATCCTGGAAAGCTCTTCGACGCGATCTTCCGCACTGAGTTCTCGGACATTGGTTCGCGCCGTCTTGCCATCGGTGAGCTTGACGACACGGTAGTGATGCTTGCCCTGGCTCGCAACCTGGGCGAGATGGGTCACGCAAAGGACCTGCCGGTTCGCCGCAAGCTCGGCCAGCCGGCGCCCGACGATCTCCGCGACACCACCGCCGATGCCCGAGTCGACTTCGTCGAAGACCATGGTCTGGGTGGATCTCGCGCCGGTACCTACCACCTCCAGCGCCAGGCTCACACGTGATAACTCGCCGCCGGAGGCGACCCGGGAGAGCGGCCCGAATGCCTGACCGGGATTGAGGCTCACCTGAAACTCGATACTGTCCACGCCGTGCGCATCGGCGCGTTCCCGCGCCTTGTGAGTCAACTCGACACGAAAGCGGCCGTGGGGCAGGCCCAGTTCGAGCAGTTGTGTCGAGACGAGTTCGGCGAGTTTCCGACCACTCTCCACACGGGCCTCGGACAGCTCACTCGCAGAAGCGAAGTAGGTGTCGGTCGCCGCCTCCAACCGTTCCGCGAGAAGCTCCAGCGATTCGCCGCTCTTCTCGAGTTCCTCGACCCGCGCCCGCAACCTGCCCAACACACTCGGGAGCGCTTCCGCCTCGACCTTGTGCTTGCGCGTGAGTTCACGAATCCTGCTCAAACGGTTGTCGATCGACTCGAGGCGTTCCGGATCGGGCTCCAAACGATCGCGGTAGCGGGTGAGGTCGGCGGCGGCTTCACTGAGCTGAATCTCCGCTTCGGCGACGAGGCCGCCTGGCGCGACGAGCCCAGGATCCAGTTCGCCCAGACGCCGCAGCGCTTCCGCTGCGTCCGCAACCAACGAATAGGCCGATCCGGTGTCCGCTTCATAGATCTGGGCCAGGGCGACGTTTAGCCCGTTAGCCAGCTGGTCAACATTGACGAGGCGGCTCCGCTCAGCGTTCAGCGGCTCGAGCTCGCCCTCTTGCGGATCGAGGTCTTCGAGTTCGGCCATCTGGAAACGGAGTAATTCCAGTTGCGCCTCCCGGTCCTCGCCTCCCTGGCGGCGCGCCTGGAGGTCTTGCTCCAGCGTTTGCCAGGTCTTGAAGCGGTTGGCTACGGTCGTCACGAGTTCCTCGTGCCCGCCATGGAGATCCAGGATTTGCCGTTGCGTGTCCTGAAGAAGCAGCGACTGGTGCGTGTGTTGCCCGTGAATGTCCACGAGCAGCTCACCGAGCGTGCGCGAGTCTTGCAGGGTCGCAGGATGGGAGTTGATAAAGGCACGCGAGCGGCCTTCGGCGCTGATCACCCGGCGAATCACGCAGGCTTGCTCATCGTCCAATCCGTGTTCGCGCAACCATTCCGTTGCGGGGTGTGTGTCTGGGCAGTCGAATGAGACGCTGATCTCCGCGCGGTCTGCGCCCTGCCGCACCGAGCTGGCGTCCGCGCGGTCGCCCAACGCCAGTCCCAGTGCATCGACGAGAATGGACTTTCCGGCACCGGTCTCGCCGGTCATGACACTGAAACCCGTGTCGAACTCGAGTTCGACCTCGTCGATGATTGCGTAGTTCCTGATGCGAATCAGGCTCAGCATGGATTAGTCGGCATCGGGGCTGCGAGTTGAGCGATTGGAATGACCCCAGCTGAGCTTGGAGCGCAACTGCTCGTAGTAGTTGAGATCTCGCGGATGCAAGAGCTTCACCGTCTCTTTGGCCACTTGTATTTGCAGCGTTTCGTCGTTGCCCATCTCGCCGAGGCTGTCGCCATCGCAAGCCACTTGTGGCCGATTATCGAGGCGTGGCTGTACACGCACCTCGATCTTGCTCGACGCCTGAACGACGAGCGGCCGGTCGCTTAAGGTATGAGGGCAGATCGGCACGATGACGAGTGCGTCGACATTGGGCTGGATGATCGGGCCTCCGCAGGAAAGCGCATAAGCGGTAGATCCGGTTGCCGTCGCGACGATCAACCCGTCGCCGACATGGGTATTAAGGTACTCCCCATCCACGAGCGTCGTGAAGTCCTGCATGTGACCGGTCTGGCCGGTTTTGAGGACAACGTCGTTAAGCGCGAGCATCGGCGTACTCTGGCTACCTTTACCGATGATCTCGGCTTGCAGCATCAGGCGGCTCTCCTCGACGAAATCGCCCGAGAGGATCGCGTCGATGGATTGCAACATATGCTCGGGAGAGATGTCGGTCAGGAATCCCAATCTGCCCAGGTTTATTCCAAGCAACGGCACGCCCTGCCTGGCCACGCCACGGGCCGCATGCAAGAGGGTGCCGTCGCCGCCGATGGCGATCATGAGATCGACTGCCGCCGGGACCTCGTGCGTCGGCAAACAGGAAACGTCGCTGAGTTCCCGGGGGATGCCTTCTTGCTCAGGGAAGAAGACCTCGATCTCACGGCTGCGCAGATGAGAGACGATCGTTGACGCAGGCTCCGCGACGCTTGGTTCACAGAGGCGTCCCCACAACCCGACATTTTTAAACTGCGATGTCATACGGAACAGGCTGACTCCACCGGACGGAATTGTACTGAATATCGGTCCCTAGGGTCGTTCGTCAGGAATATCGGCAGGGTCGTCGGCCATTCTTGACAGTAGCAGGAAGCGGTTGCTAGCGTGTTGGCGCTTAAGACGTCAGCACTAAGTTAACACAGGTCGAGCAAAATGCCGGGAAGCAGGCAGCCGGAAATTCTGAACGAGCGGGCTCAGCATCTGCTGAAGGTCCTCGTCGACTGCTATATACGCAACGGGCAACCCGTCGGGTCTCAGACACTGTCCCGGGACTCCGGGCTCGACATCAGTCCCGCGACGATCCGCAATGTCATGGCCGATCTGGAAGAGCTCGGATTCCTCGCGGCACCGCATACCTCGGCGGGTCGGGTGCCGACGATCAAGGGCTACCGCTTTTTCGTGGACACGCTCGTGAACCTGAGGCCGCCCAAAGGCGAGGAACTGCAGCTGTTCCAGGAGGCTCTGCAGGATTCAGACCCTCAGGCACTCGCGTTGTCCGCATCGAATCTACTGTCCGCCGTGACTCAACTCGCGGGTGTGGTGACGGTGCCGAGACGGGCGCACACGGCCCTGCGTCAGATCGAGTTCCTGCCGCTGTCCGAGCGACGGGTCCTCGCCATCCTCGTGCTCAATGACCGTGACGTTCAGAACAAGATTATCCAGGTCCAGCGCGACTTCACCGCAGAGGAATTACGGCAGGCGGGCAACTACCTGACCGAGCAGTTCGGCGGCCGCGATCTCAATCAAGCGCGAAAACAGCTGCTCAAGGAGCTCCGCGAGACCCGGGAGACTATGAACGCCCTGATGATCGAGGCGATCGAGATGGCGCAGCAGGCGTTCCCCGCCGCAGAGCCGGAGGCGGAGTTCGTCGTGGCGGGTGAGACCAACCTCATGGGCCTGGAGGGGTTGGCGGATATGGACAAACTGAAGCGCTTATTCCTGGCCTTCGGGCGGCAGCAGGAAGTCTTGCATCTGCTGGATCAGAGCCTCCACGTGCACGGGGTCCAGATATTCATCGGCCGGGAATCCGGGTATCAGTTGCTGGATGAGTGTAGCGTCGTGGCCGCGCCCTGCACGACGGAAGGTGACGCGATGGGCGTCCTCGGCGTCATCGGGCCGACGCGCATGGCCTACGAGCGGGTCATCCCGATTGTGGATGTGACGGCCAGGCTTCTGGCCAGCGCCTTGAAGTCCTGATACCAGCCCCCATTTCTGTGGCGATTTGGAGTGAATTAGAGCTGCCGGTTCCCGCACACGGAGTCCGAGGATGGGAGGAGTATCCGCATGACCCACGACGCCCCGGGTGACGACCCGGCTGCCACGCCCCCGACCGAGCAACCCGAAGCGCAGGAGCCGGAGAACACGGCCGCGGCGCCGGACGACGGACCCGCCGAGGCAGCGAAGGAACCCCTGTCCGAACTGGAGCAGGCGCAGCTCGAGGCGGCCGAGAATCACGAGAATTATCTGCGCATCGCCGCGGAGCTTGAAAACCTGCGCAAGCGGAGTGCGCGCGAGCTCGAGAACGCCCGCAAATACGGCCTGGAACGTCTGGCGCAGGCGCTTCTGCCCGTCAGGGACAGCCTCGAGGCTGGCGTGGCCGCCGCGGATAACGTAGATGTCGAAGCACTGCTGGAAGGCAAGCGCCTGACACTGCGCCTGCTGAATGCGGCCCTCGAGCAAGCGGGAGTCGCCGAGCTCGACCCCGAGGGAGAACCGTTCGATCCGGCCCGGCACGAGGCGATGACCATGCAGGCGTCGGCGACGGCCGAGCCGAACACCGTGCTAACCGTGGTTCAGAAGGGCTATTCCATCCACGACCGCCTGTTGCGGCCGGCCCGGGTCATCGTCTCCCAGGCTCCCGCGGAGGAGAATGACGGGTAGCTGCGCCGGAAAAGGGCCCTCGATCGGGCGCGAGGCTTGAAAATGCTCGATTACGCCCCATTTAGGACATCAAGTTTCTTGGCAATGATTGTTGGAGAGTTTTAATCATGGGACGAGTGATCGGTATCGATTTGGGTACGACGAACTCCTGTGTCGCCGTGATGGATGGCGACAACGCAAGAGTGATCGAGAACAGCGAGGGCGACCGAACGACTCCCTCCATCGTCGCTTTCACCAAGGACGACGAGGTTCTGGTCGGGCAAACCGCCAAGCGGCAGGCTGTCACGAATCCGACCAATACGCTGTTCGCGATCAAGCGCCTGATCGGTAGGCGTTTTAAGGACGATGTCGTGCAGAAGGACATCGAGATGGTGCCTTACAAGATTGTCGGTGCGGACAATGGTGACGCATGGGTCGAGGTCACCACCGGCAAGATAGCGCCACCCGAGGTTGCCGCGAGAGTGCTCGCGAAGATGAAGCAGACGGCGGAGGACTATCTCGGTGAGAGCGTGACAGAAGCGGTCATCACGGTACCGGCCTACTTCAATGACTCCCAGCGCCAGGCGACCAAGGATGCGGGTCGAATCGCGGGCCTCGACGTTAAACGAATCATCAACGAACCGACGGCAGCGGCCTTGGCCTACGGGCTCGACAAGAAACGCGGTGACCGGACGATTGCAGTCTTCGATCTGGGCGGCGGAACATTCGACATTTCGATTATCGAGATCGCCGAGGTCGACGGTGAGCATCAGTTCGAAGTGCTGGCAACGAATGGTGACACGTTCCTGGGCGGTGAAGACTTCGACAAGCGGATCATCGATTACCTGTCTTCTGAGTTCGAGAAGGAAAGCGGTATCGACATCCGCAAGGATCCGCTCGCGATGCAGCGACTCAAGGAAGCGTCCGAGAAGGCCAAGATCGAGCTGTCATCGCGTCAGCAGACGGAAGTGAATCTGCCCTATGTCACGGCGGACTCCGACGGGCCCAAGCACCTCAATATCAACTTGAGCCGGGCCAAGCTTGAGTCCCTGATAGAGGATTTGATTGAGCGGACCATCACGCCGACTAAGACGGCGCTGGCAGATGCCGGTCTGAAGGTCGTCGATATAGATGATGTCATCCTCGTCGGCGGCCAGACGCGTATGCCGAAGGTGCAGGAAGAGGTTGAAAATTTCTTCGGCAAAGAGCCGCGTAGGGACGTCAACGCTGACGAAGCCGTTGCCGTTGGCGCGGCGATCCAGGGCGGCGTGCTCTCCGGTGCCGTGAAAGATGTGTTGCTATTGGATGTCACGCCACTGTCGTTGGGTATCGAGACGCTCGGCAGCGTCATGACGCGCTTGATCGACAAGAACACGACGATTCCGACCAAAGCGAATCAAGTGTTCTCGACTGCGGAAGACAATCAGACCGCGGTGACGATTCATGTACTACAGGGCGAACGCGAGCGTGCCGGGGACAATAAGTCGTTAGGTCGGTTCGACCTCTCGGAGATTTCGTCGGCGCCGCGCGGGCTGCCTCAGATCGAGGTGGCATTCGATATCGACGCGAACGGCATCCTCAACGTCTCGGCCAAGGACAAGGCGACGGGCAAGGAGCAGAAGATTGTTATCAAGGCCTCCTCGGGCTTAAGCGAAGAGGAGATCGAGCGCATGATCGGCGACGCGGAGACGCACGCGGCGGAAGATAAGAAATTCCGCGAGCTCGTCGAGGCCCGCAACCAGGGTGATGCGCTGGTCCATGCGACCGAGAAATCATTGGCAGAGCTCGGTGAGAAAGTCGAGGCTGAGGACCGGGCGAATATCGAAGCCGCCGCGGCCGATCTAAATGAAGCCGTGAAGGGCGATAGCAAGGAAGTTATCGAAGCGAAGATTAAGGCCCTCAGCGAAGCGTCGGCCGGCATGGCGCAGAAATTGTACGAGGAACAGGCTGCGGCCGAAGGCACCGCGGATTCGGGTGCAACTGAAGACGACGAGAACATCGTTGATGCGGATTTCGAAGAGGTCAAAGACGACGACGAACAAAAGAGTGCCTGAGGCCTGCACAGCAGGTAGCAGATGAGTTGATCTGGAGGGCGTAGTTTTGCACTACGCCCTCCAGTCACGTTAAAGGACTGGCGATGGCCAAGCGGGATTACTACGAGGTACTGGGGTGCGGCAGGGACGCCCAGGTAGCGGAGCTGAAGAAAGCCTACCGGCGCCTGGCCATGAAGTATCACCCGGACCGTAACCAGGAGAACCCGGAGGCCGAGAGTCACTTCAAGGAGGCCAAGGAGGCCTACGAGATACTTTCCGACTCGGAGAAGCGCGCCGCCTATGACCAGTTCGGTCATGCCGGTGTGGAAGCCGGCCACGCGGGCGCCGGCTTCGGCTCGGGTGGCGAGGCATTCAGCGATCTCTTCGGCGATGTATTCGGCGATATCTTCGGTGGTGGGCGGCGTAGCCGCAGCCAGGTCTTTCGCGGGGCGGATCTTCGCTATGAACTCGAGCTGTCTCTCGAACAGGCCGTGGCCGGGGATTCGGTCAACATAGACATCCCGACTCGGGTCGAGTGTGAGTCCTGCAAGGGCAATGGCGCCGAGCCCGGCACAGAACCGACGACCTGTACCATGTGCTCCGGGGCCGGGCAGGTCCGGGTTCAACAGGGATTCTTCTCGATCCAGCAGAGCTGCCCAACCTGTAAGGGGACGGGCAGCATCATTCAGACACCCTGTAAAACCTGCGGTGGGCGCGGGCGTGTGCGCAAAGTGAAGACGCTCGCCGTCAAGGTGCCTTCGGGCGTGGACTCCGGCGATCGCATCCGCTTGGCACATGAAGGTGAGGCGGGTCGCAACGGGGGTCCGTCCGGTGATCTCTACGTCGATATCACCGTCAAGCCGCATCCCATCTTCGAACGGGACGGGCGCAACCTGAGTTGCGACGTGCCGATCGGTTTCGCTGCGGGGGTTTTAGGCAGTACGGTGGAGGTGCCGACGCTGGATGGGCAGGTCGCCCTGAAGATTCCACCGGAGACGCAATCGGGACGTATATTCCGCTTGCGAGGCAAGGGCGTTAAGTCCGTTCGTGTCAGCGGGGTAGGTGACTTGTTCTGCCGTGTCCAGATCGAAACGCCGGTCAAGTTGACGGACGAGCAGAAGCGTTTGCTGCAAGAGTTCGATACGTCCATACAGGCCGGTGGATCTCGTCATAGCCCAAGGGCCCGCTCTTGGGTGGACGGGGTCAAGAAATTCTTCGAGCGCATGGGAGCTTAAATCGTGCTGAAAGTAGCCGTGCTGGG
>JAZFYK010000289.1:0-2532 GCA_036443505.1 Gammaproteobacteria bacterium
TCCGCGCCTGCCTAGAGTGAAGTCGCTCTTGACATAGCCGTGACCCCAAATCGACGCTTTATCGACGCCTCGCCGCTCTAGCCCTTATAAATCAACGGGGGACGCGTATTCGATTCCCGCCTCCTCCACCATCTCGGTATCTGGGGACGTCCAAGAACGTCCCTACTTTTCGAGATCTACGGATCGACGACCGGCTTAGGCACGGTGGGTGCTGCGTCTTGCTCGGTCTTTCCCAGGCTCCCGGTTATCCCTTTTTCACGCATCCACTTGACTTGGGCGTCATACTTCTCTGCCAGGGAGGAATCGAATTCCTCAGCGGGTCTGGCCCGCGTGGTCGCGAAGGTGAGCACCGGAGCACTTCGGGGAGGTTTTTGGCGTCGGAAGAACATGAATGTGTTGTTATCGCCAGGCCAACTTCAACTAGGTCCGCTTAGTTTACCAGAAACGACCGCTAACCGTCGTCAGCTTTGATGGGTTGCGCCGGTTTTTTCGGCACTAGCGCGACCTTCGGCCGTTCTCCCATGTCGATCTTGCCGTTGAATCGCGCACCGTCCTCGATGACGATACGGCGACAGAAAATGTTGCCCGTAACATCGGCGCCGTTGGCCAACGAGACCAACTCGTCGCCGTGAATATCGCCGACGAGTTGTCCTTCGACAAAAACCGAGCTGGCATCGATATCCGCTCTGACCCGGCCTTGTTTGCCTACCGTAAGACGCTTATTGTGATGGGCAATCGTGCCCTCGACCTGACCCTCAATGACCAGGTCTTCGTCCGCCTGCAACTCACCCTTGAACTCCAGTGTAGGCCCGATGACTGACACGTTTCTAGACCGTATCGGCAGCGGTTCATCGATTCTGGGCGGCGACGTTAAGTCCATGTCTGCATCATCATCCGACTTCTGGAATATCGCCATGTTACTTTCCCCACGCGACCCCGAAATAACACTATCTGTATGATCGCAAAGGATACTCCATATCTCCTGCGTAACCACGTGTTTCGACCGCGGCCCGCCATGGTAGATCAATAAACCAGCCGCGTGTGCGGGTACGCTGAGTACCAGCCGAACCAGAAGGCGCGATGCGCCGGCAGGCGATTCATAACGCGACCGCCGGCACTTTCCAGGCGCACTTCGTTGAGCGTCCAGCTAACGCCCTCCGTGTCGACCAGAGCTGCGTATCGATCCCAGTCTGCGAACTTTACGCCACGTGCCTCGTACACTCGATGTGCGCCTGATCGATCGGTCAGGATGACGATCCCCCGGTCGCCCATGTTATCGTGATACAGCGAATTTTCTTGTAAGAAATCACTGGCAAGCGCGAGCGGAGTCGACTCTGTCCCCGCCATGAGCAACCCCAAGACCTCGTCCTTGTTTTTCAAACGCCGATCCAGCGTGGGAACGTTGAACATCAACTCATCGGTAGCGAAGTACTCACGATAGGCGGCGCCTTCGGAGTAGTCCCGTTGGTGTCCCGTGTCGAGCGAAAGCGCCAGAGTATCGGGATGTCGCTGCCGCCAGGCGCCCCAGGTAGTCGTCACCACGCTCAGACGCTCAAGTTCGATTCCCCGGCCTACCAGCGGCCCGACGGCGGGTTTCCCCCACAGCGTGTTCCACAAGGACTGCGTTGCCTGATCGTACATAAGCTTGTTCGATCGGTACAAAAATCCGCTGGTGCCTAGCGCATGATCGATACCGTCGTACTCGGTCCTGTAGAGGATCATCGAGCCACATAGCGTGCAATAGACACCGGCGACCGGCACATCTCCGACTCGATCGATGAACATTTCATGCCAGGCGAGGATGCGTTTCGGGTACGCACGTGCGTCTCCGTTAACCACAAGCCCGAACACGATGTCGCCGTCCGCGAGGTAATCCGCATCGGCAGCCGACACCATGCGCGGGTCTCGCAGCGGCGGAATTCCGTCCTGCCGCACGCCACCCCAACGGATTTCGTCGAGCCGAATCTCCGTTTCGCGGTCGCTGCTGAAATAGCCGCCGAACGCGGGATCGATGCGTGAGTAGAGTGCCGACTTAAAATCTCCATACGCGGGATGTGACACATCGGGTTGATTCCACAACCACTCGTACCAGGCCGAAATATCGAAGCCAAACTGCTGTTCTGTTTTCGCCTCGAGCAGAGAGACCAAACGGGCGCTACGCCCAGGAGAGCTACTGAGGTACAGGGCTTCCAGACTCATCGAGACGAAACCCGGATGCCATTCCTCGTCGATGAATTCAAGCGCCTGCTCCGCGGAGTTCTCGTCTCCCAGGAGCAACTGCATAAATGAACCGACGACGAGTTCATTCTCGGGGGATGCTGCGCCGGTGATCGCGCTCGCGCCTAACAGCACAACGCCGACAAGCCAGAACATTTGCAAGCGCATCGGAACTCTCATTGCTTATTGATGCTAAACCCCCGCGGCCCGGCATGATAGTTCGTCGGCCAAGACTTACAAAGTCATGGCGATGGGCTAGAGAGTCCTGGGCGTGTGCATATCAAAACTGCTGCCGCCAGGCGGAGAAAAGGTCTT
>JAZFYK010000290.1:0-3047 GCA_036443505.1 Gammaproteobacteria bacterium
GGCGCATCCTGCCCGACGACGCCGGTTTGGGCGATGCTGACAACAGCCGCGACGGGACCGATCGCATTGGCCACATCGTTGGAGCCGTGGGCGAACGCCATGCTACAGGCCGTGATGACCATCAGCACGCCGAAGACGCGTTCGACCGTGGCGAAGTGGAAGCGCCGGTTCGCCTTCTCGTCCACCGGTATGCGCAGCACGAACCAGCGGCCGATAAGCGCCACGGCGGCGCCGAAGGCGACTGCGATGGCGTAGCACTCCGCGGTCGAGAGCGCGAGTCCGACGTGGCTAAAGCCCTTGAACATCGTCACCAGTGCAATGAGGGTCATGGTGACGAATATGTACATCGGCGCGTAGCGGCGCGCGCGAACCAGGGGATCCGGACGGACCAGGATCAGCCACTGGATAGAATTGAAGATGAAGAAAGCGATCACCCCGGCGATCAGTGGCGACACCACCCAGCTCGCCACGATCGTGCCCACCTGCCCCCACTCGACAGAGTCGATGCCCAGCGTGACCACCGCGAAACCGACGATGGCACCGACGATCGAATGGGTCGTGGAGACCGGCCAGCCCATGCGCGATGCAGCTAACAACCAGGTGCCCGCTGCCAGGAGTGCGGCAAGCATCCCGTAGATCAGCAGTTCAGGCTCGCCGACAACGAAGGACGAATCCACGATCCCCTGGCGGATCGTCGACGTGACCTCGCCGCCCGCGAGCACGGCGCCTGCAAATTCGAACACAGCGGCGACGAGCAACGCCTGTCTGATCGTCAACGCACCGGAGCCGATCGACGTGGCCATGGCGTTCGCGACATCATTGGCCCCGATTCCCCAGGCCATGAACAGGCCGAAGACGGCCGCCAGGACCAGGTAGATCAGTTGGTCTTCCATCTAATGCGTCTTCAATGGGACAACAGGACTTCGAGGCGTCGGCCGATGCGTTCCGCCATGTCGCCGATGTCGCCGGTTAACTCGATGACGCGATAGAGAAACATGACATCGACGGGCGGTAGATCCTTCTCGATGTCGAAGAGTTCGGCCCGAATCCGCGCCTGCATGACGTCCGTGTCGTCCTCGATCTGATCGAGCTCGTCCACGAGAGACTCGACGAGCTCTGCCTCGGCGCCGCGGAACCCGGTCTCGTACAGTTCCTCCAGCTCCCGGATACTCATGCGCGCCTTCTTGGCCGCGTCCACGTTGCGGGAGACGAACGCGAGGAAATCCTGTTGAATGGGCTCTGGAATCACCATCCGCCGACCGAAGACGAGTCCGGAAACGTCACGCGCACGGTTCGCGATACGATCCTGCACCAGGAGCAGCTCGAGCAGGTCTTGTCGAGGCACCGGCATAAACATTCTCTTGGGCAGCTGGGCCCGTAACTGTTTTTTCAGGTCGTCCGCTTCGTGCTCCAACTCGACGATTCGCGCTCTGCTCGCGCTCACCTGATCCCAGTCGGCGTTGACCACATGCCCGAAGAATGTAATGAGCTCCTTGGCACATTTGAAGCATGTGTCCATGTGATCCTGGATCGGCCCGACCGGCGAGGCGCCGAAGATCTTGGTTATATAGTTTCCCATCGCCTACCCTGCGAGTCTGAGTTCGATCGGCTGATTGCGCGGCATTCTAGTCACCTTATATTAACAAAGCACTACAGGCATTCTGACTCTTCGGGCTGACTGCAGAAAAGTAAGCCGCATCGAGCCTGCTAGAATTGAGATACTGCGATTGTCGAGGTTAGGAACTTCCAAGTGGCTGTCGTCGAGTTAACCCGTGAGCTGATCCGCCGACCGTCCGTCACGCCGGACGATCACGGCTGCCAGCAGCTTATCGCAGAGATACTGGAGAAGCTCGACTTTAAGATCGAATTCCTGCGGTTTGGCGACGTCGACAACCTCTGGGCGCGCCGTGGCGACGCGGCACCCGTATTATGCTTCGCGGGGCACACCGACGTGGTACCGCCCGGGCCTCGGGAGCAGTGGCGCGTCGACCCCTTCGCCGCCGAAATCCACGACGGGAAGCTGATCGCTCGCGGCGCTGCCGATATGAAGGCGAGCCTCGCCGCCATGGTCTCGGCCTGCGAGCGCTACGTGACCGACTATCCGGAGCACCGTGGATCGCTTGCCTTCCTGATCACGAGCGACGAGGAGGGCGCGGCCCAGGACGGCACGTTGAAGGTCATGCAAACCCTCACGCAGCGCAGCGAGTCTATCGACTGGTGCGTCGTCGGGGAGCCGTCCAGCAAGGATGTCCTCGGCGACACGGTACGCATCGGCAGACGCGGCAGCCTGACCGGGCTCATGACGATACGGGGCAGCCTGGGTCACGTCGCCTACCCGCTGCCCGCCGGAAACCCGATGCACGGCCTCGCGCAGTTCATCCAAGCCGTGACCCGGGAGCCGTTGGACCAGGGTAACGAGCACTTCCCACCGACGACGTTCCAGATGGTTAACGTGCACAGCGACGCCGACGCGCCCAATGTCGTTCCGGCAGATCTACGTTGCCGCTTCAACTTTCGCTACTCAACGCAGTGGACCCATGAGACTTTGTCGGCCCATATCGATGCGATGCTCGCGAAGCTCGGGTTCGATCATGAGATCGAGTGGCGCGTCGCGGGCGAACCGTTTCTGACCGAAGAAGGGCGACTGTCTGCCGCGGTATGCAGCGCCGTCAAGGAACATACGGGGCTGGACCCCGAGCTCTCGACGAGTGGCGGAACCTCCGACGGCCGGTACATAGCGCCTTGCGGCGTGGATGTGGTGGAGGTCGGCCCGATCAACAAGACGATTCACCAGGTCAACGAAGAAATCGACGTGGCCGACATCTCCCGCCTGGAAGACATCTACTACACGATCGCCAAGCTCCTCCTGACGGACGGCGACGGCTAATAACGGGAGACGCGCGTCCAGTTGGCGAAGACGGCCAGTCCGCCCAGGATTACAAACCACACGAGCGCCCACGCGGGCATGCTTAAGCCTAGGAACGACCAGTTGATCTCCGCGCACTCCCCGGAGCCGGTAAACACTTTTTTGAGGGCCTCGAAAGGCC
>JAZFYK010000291.1:0-2310 GCA_036443505.1 Gammaproteobacteria bacterium
GTCGAGACCGTCAATTTTAATGACAAGACCTGGATCGACCGTGAGGGTGTTCCGCACAGCGATCAGTTACGCGTGCTCGAGCGCATCCGGCTTGACGAGGACGATAACCTTCTCGTCGACATCACGATCGAAGACCCGATTGCGTTCACCGAGCCCTGGACGGCGCAACGACGCTATAGAAGGGTCGACTGGGACATCGAAGAGTTCGCGTGTATGGATAGCCTGGATTTCGAGGCATACGAAGAACAGATTCTGAACTACGACCCCGACGCCAAGGAATAGATCTATCATTGGTGTGTCGCTTAGAAGAACTCACCGGGTACAGACTGGGAGCAAGCCGCCATGAAGTTGAAATCATCCGCTAACCTGTTGTTGATTCTCGCCATCGTTATCGTCGGCCTGACGCTTAACGGTTGCACTCGGGAGAGTGAATCCGAAGCGGCTGCGGTCGCGTCGGAGCCGGCGGCGATGCCGGTACAGGCAGAGGCGTCGGCGGAGAAATCGGTCGCGTATCCGTCTGCCGCCATTCCGACCTTTTCGACCGAGAATCTCGCGCGGAAAGGTTTTTATTACGCCGGCGGAGCCTATGTTGGAGAGCCGCCCGTCATGGGCGGGCAGATGTATGTAGAGGTCTGGGAGCCCCGCGAGATCACCCAGCCTTACCCGCTTGTGATCTTTCATGGCAACGGCCAGACGGGCGTGGACTGGTTGCAGACACCCGACGGCCGGGCCGGCTGGGCCTACTATCTGATCGAGCAGGGCTATGTGCTCTACATGGTCGACTACCCGGCGCGCGGGCGTTCGGCTTATATCCCCGGAGGCGTTCATGGCGACCTCGGAATTCGCTCGGCCGAACAGCTTGAGACGATCTGGACGAACGTCGGCGAGAAAGGGGACTTCCCGTTAAACGATAGCCATACGCAGTGGCCGGGCGGAGGGCATGCCGGCGATCCGATCTTCGATAACTTTATCAAGACGCAGGTTCAGTTCGCGGGGCAGAGTACGACGCTCGCGAGAGCGGCGGCGATGGAGTTGCTGGACGAGATCGGCACGCCCGTTATTCTGCTCACGCACTCGCAGGGCGGGGGCGTCGGCTGGGGCGTCGCAGACGGACGGCCCGCGCTGGTCAAAGGAATCGTCACGGTCGAGCCGGGCGGACCGCAGATCGGTCGCGTCAGTACGGCCGATGTCGCCTATACCGGGCGGGCAGGAAATGCGTGGGGACCGGTCAATTACCCGCTGACTTACGACCCGCCGGTCAGCGATCCAACGGAACTGGTAACCTATCTGGAAGAGGAGGGCGAGCAGGCCGGCGAGGTGCCCTGTTGGCTGCAAGAGGAGCCGGCGCGTCAACTCGTAAACATGGCGGATATGCGCGTGCTCGCGATCTCGGGGAACGGAACCTATCACCGGGTTTTCGATGCGTGCATACCGAAGTGGCTCAATCAGGCCGGTGTAGAGAGCGACTTCGTCCGCTTGGAGGATGTCGGCATTGACGGCAACGGTCACATGATGATGCTGGAGCTCAATAGCGACGAGATCATCGCGTTTATCCATGAGTGGATACAAGAAAATATCCAATAACACGAATTGGGAGAGAATTATGCGTAATCGAATGGTAGTCCTTGGTTCGACCGCCGTGGGTCTGGCGATAGCCGTGTTGGCGGGCAACCAATTAGTCTCTGCGCAGGGGCGGGCGGCCGGTTTTGCCGCAGTCCCGGGGGAGAAGGGTGGTCAGGATATCTTCGGGCCGTACGACGTCGTCGTAGGATGGCCCCAGGATCTCGCGGATCTGCCGGGGCACGCAGCCTGGACCTATGGTGCCGGGCAGAGTGTCTTCGCCGAAAGCCCGGACCGTATTTATATGCTGCATCGTGGCGAGTTGCCGAACATAGATGCACCGGCCCGTAAAGTCTATCCGGAGGCCGGGCCCGCGCTATCGTTCCCGGTCGCGCAGGTGCCATGGCGAAACGCGTCGGTCGGACCCCGGGCCAGCCTGCCCGGGGCGCTGGACGGAGACGACACCGATCGCGGTGAGCATGGCGTCGATCACAACTGGGAGCATTGCCTGGTCGTTGTCGATGGTAATGGCAAGATCATCGAGGAGTGGACGCAATGGGATGAGTTATTCCGCCGGCCGCACTACGTCACGATCAATCCCTATGATCCCGAGAAGCATGTCTGGGTCGTCGACGATTTCCGGCATGCGATCTTCAAGTTCACGAACGACGGCTCTGAGCTCGTGCAGACCATCGGTACGCCGAACGTATCGGGCAACGACGATTCGCATTTCTTCCGGCCGACCTTCAT
>JAZFYK010000292.1:0-7264 GCA_036443505.1 Gammaproteobacteria bacterium
CATGAGAAACCGGACCTTCAGGTTGGTCGGCAGCACCAGTGGGTTGTCCACCTCCAGTAGATAGTTCTCATCTTTAGGTTCGATATTGTTGATCTGTTCCAGAGGCGTGGTGAGATTGCTGTAGTAGCCGATGCCCGCTTCCACATACTGATAGTGCCATTTCCACTGCGAGGCGGTGATGAGTACAGTGAGATCCGACTCGCTGTTGTCCTCGATTTCAATCAATGTCACGGTCGCTGGCACGGCCATGCCGATCAGGATCAGGGTCGGGATCAGCGTCCACGCTATTTCCACGCTCGTACTCTCATGGAAGTTAGCAGGCTTATGGTGGACCGAGCGCCGGTGCGCGACGATGGAGTAGAACATGACGGCGAAGACGATGACACCGACGACGACACAGATCCAGAGGCTCAAGTGATGCAGCCGCTGAATGCGCTGGCTCATATCGGTAACGCCTGGGCGCATGTCAAACATTTGAGCGAACGCACTCTGGGAGAGCACCCACAATACGGCGAGTAGCAGAAAGCTCCGGACCCTGTTGGAGATAGAGATCACGCTTCTCGTGATTCCTTTATATCGGAGAGTTGTGGCAACGATGCGTTCTCTGAAGTTCAAGGGCGGCCCTCAGCGCTTCAACTGGGCCAAAGCACGTACTTGATGCTCGCCCGACCAGTCGCGATAGCGGATCGCGATCGCACGTTCGGTGGGCTCGTGCCAGTCGCCATGATGGGCTAGTACGAACTCCTCACCCTCGATCTTAGCCTGCCAGGCCTCGCCCTCCCAGTCGATGAACGCGAGGCTGCTGTTTGAATGGCGGCTCCATCGATCCGAATTTTGCGGCACGTGCTCGAACGCGCCGTCTCGAACCCAGGCGGTCCATCTCTCGCCGTTCCAGGCGACGAACTCCATTTTATTTTGCGCCCATGGTTGTTCGGCCGGCGGGCCATCAGTGTCGGCCGTTGAGAGGAATGCAAGCCTGGCCGCCAGAATGGTGACCAAAAACGCTGCCATCAGGCCGAGTAATACCTTCGCCATCAATTCCCCAAGAATAATCGTGGCGCGAACAGTCTATATGAACATGGGAGCGGCCCGTCTCGCCTGTACCGCCCAACGCGGGCACATGCTACACAAATCGAGCGCGAAAGGAAATTGTAAGTTGACTCAGTCTCCACGACGCTTGGCCGCGGCGACGCCCAGCACTACTGCCATCGCAACGAGCACGCCGGCCAGCCCAAACCACTGAATCGCGTAACCCACGTGCCGTTCCGGCGCCAACGTGCGAGGCGCCCAATCGCGCACGAATCCATCCGCGTACTCTGGATTCAGCCACAGCTGATAGCCAAATAGCGGTTCTCCCAGGCGTTCCTCGAGTTCGTCATCGCTCGGGAAAAACACGACTTGTGGCCAGCCGTCAGCTGGATCCGCAACGGTCGCCTCGAGCCGCAACCCGGGCCGCGGTAGTGTGTCGATTCGCCCCCGGACCTCGCGAACCGCTTCACTCACGGCGAGCTGGGGCAGCACGCGACGATCGGGGTCCGCTCTGACCCAGCCGCGGTTCACTAGCAGCCACCGCTCGGCGAGTAGCGGGCGAAAGGGTGTCAGCACGTAGTATCCCACCTGCCCCTCGTGGATCATGCTGTCCAGCAGCAGCTGTCGTGAGGAGTCGTACCGGCCACGCAGCGCGAGGCTACGGTAACGATACTCCTCGAGTCGCTGGCCATCGATCGGCGTGGTGAGGGCGGGGAGACTCTCAGCCGTGGCGAACCGGTCGAAGACCAGCGTCTTCTCGGCAGCCCGGCGTAATTGCCACTGGCCCAGAGACAGGAACAGCGCCAGCAACAGTAGGAAGCCGGCAACCAGAACTGCGCGGCCGATATTCATCCTCCGGCTATCCAGCGGCACCCGAATTGGTGATCATAGCTAAGATAATGAATCCACCGTAAAGGGATAGCGTCAGCAGCGCCAGCGCCCAGGTACTGATCCGAATTTTCTGTTTGCGCTGCTCGCGGACGTCTCTCATAGGCGGCTCGTCTGAGGTCAGGCGCCCATCGTAGACGGGAAAGGATAAGAAACTCAATCCGGTCGAGCACGGTAGCGAGCCAGACAGCGGGCCGAACGACTGTTGTAAGATGGGGGAACATCCCTGAAGACATGGCGTCGCAACGCAGATTCCTGGAGTTTTGAAATATGAAACAACCGATCGAGAGTGTTTTGGTTCCCTTGGACTATTCAGAACCCGCTTTCCACGCAGCATGGATCGCATTGGCAATCGCCCGATCAATGCGGGCGTCGCTCACGCTCTTTCATATTCATCTCCAGGAAAAGGCCACGCGCGAGACAGTCGTGATCGAAGGCGATAAGCTTTCAGCGCTCACCGATGAGAACTACCCCGCTTTATTGGAAGACGTCGTGATCGATCCTTCCGTCGACAGCCTTAAAGCCCGCACGTTCAGCGAGGTTGAATTCGAAACCGCTTCACACTCGTTGTCCAACGAAATATGCGACTACGCGAGAGACCACGGGATCGGCCTGATCGTGATCGGGGCCAAGATACACTCGAAAATCCACGACGTACTCTTAGGCAACTTGACTGCTAAGGTGGTGGACAAAGCCCCTTGTCCTGTCACCGTCGTGCATTAACGGTATTACGGAAATCCGATCAGTCGTCCCGTCAACACGACGCTGATCCATAGCGACAGCGACACCAACGCCGCCAGCCTGCTCGAAATCGCCCCAGCCTTCGTCTCGCCGGCCGTGACGACTCGGCGCCGGATCGTGTATGTAAAGACGACCGCCAGGAACAGCGACGCCAGCTTCACCCAGAAGGCTGTGAGGTAGTAATACTTGGTCGCGAAACACATGAAGAGGAGAAGTCCGGTCGCGAGCATGATCAGGAGACTACCGAGCAACAACGGCTCGGTGGCTCGCGCGAGTTGCGACGGGGGCTGACGGGACAGACCGAGCCCCAGCAGGCGCAGGTCGACGACGAGCACGGCACCGCCGAGTACGGCCAGCCCGAGCAGATGGATGGTCGCGATGACGGGAAAGAGCCACGGCGAGCTGCGCATCTCGACGAGCAACGACGAGTATTCGAGCCATTGGAAAACGTCCAACAGCGACATCAGTCGAACCAGTAAGCTTGGTACGGGATCATGCGCCCCGCCGTGATGATGGCCGCCCACAAGGCCAATCCGACGCCACCGGCCACCCTGGCCGGGCGGGGCGGGACGGGATCCAGGTCCCAGTCAACGATACTTCGATAGACTGTTTTGTAGAACACCCACACATTCACGCCGGCCAATACAAGCAGCCCCATCTTGGCGCGAAAGAACAGATTTCCGTATTTGTCCAACGGCGCAGCATAAAAGAGGAGTAGCCCCGAGATAATCATCACCGAGAAACCTGCGACGGTCCACGGCAGCAGCCGCCCCAGCACCTCCGAGACAGGCACGCGCCGCAGCGTAAACCCCACGAGACGCAGGTTCAGCAGGACGGCCATCCCGACGAACACGCATAAGGTCATGACGTGTACGGTCAAGACGATGAGATACAGGTAACGAGATTCGTGGAGCGCAATACTCCCCGGCGTCGCCGCCAACCATTCGCAGAAGCTAAGGAGTGACATGGTCAGGGCAGCGTGAACACTCACGCCGCCGGGCGAGCGAGTGCGTTATGCCCGCTAGTGAGTATCGGGATCGGTGGGTCGCGGATTACCGTCGGCGCCGGGGGCAGACCCGCCCATGAACACCTTCCGCCCATCGAGATACTCGAAGAAGACGGCGACACCCTTGTTCTCGCCGCTCTTCGCCTGATACGCGAAGACCTTGATCTCCGAGCCCACCGGCAGCGCGTCCTTTGTGATGCCACGCCGGAAGAGATTGACCGGAGGGCCGCCCTCGAAGCCCCAGTTGGTAACCGTGCCGTCTTCGTTCGTCACGTCCACCCAGAGCCAGGAGTGTGGGTTGATCAACTCGACCTTCGTGACCACGCCTTGCATATTCAACGGCCTGTTCTCGTCGAAGGCTGCCGCGAACGAGTGATGCGCCAACACCGGCACGGAGGCCAGGACTGATATACCGGCGACCAGCGTCCCGGCTAGTTTGATAGCTTTCCGCATGGGTATTACCCCCTTTGCAACCTAAGTTTCACCGTCTCACCTCGCCGAGTCAGCTTCATATTCCGCTGCCCGAATCTGCGCCCCTCGGACGACGTTAATAATGCCATAGTTATTCTCATGACAGGCCCATTCGAACAGCCCCGGCGGATCCATCCTCGGCCAGGGATTCTCCATTGTCCATGGCGCCTCCCATGTCGTCGGATCGGTCAGCGTCGCCTCGTAGAGGACCGTGTCCTCGCCGACTCGGGTCAAGCGTTCGACGAGGTGCAGGCCGTCCTCGACGCCCCTCGGCCGCACCCATCTCCGATTCTCATGGAAGTTCGTTGTCTCTACGACGAGCGTATCGCCCTCCCAGTGGCCACGTGACGATCCCAACCAATTGCGGATGCTGTCAGGAAGGGGTTGGCGCCCATCGAGGGGAATGATGCGCACATCGTTGTTGCTCTGCGCGATGAGGAGCACGTAGTCCGGCGTCTGGACGATCTGCGACTCGCCGATCTGCTGGATGAAAGGAACCCTTGGAGGTCCTTCGCTCCCCACGATGCAGCGCTCGGTAATGTCCCGGGATAGCAAAGTCTCGCGCCGTAGATGCGACTGGTATCGTTCCTGCCCTTCAGGCGTGAGGGCGGGTATTTTCCCATCCGGCGGATCGACGATCAGCGCCGTGCGGCGATTCGGTCTGATCGGGCTCTGCCAGTTGTCCATGCCGAATTCCGTCCAGTCATAGTGCACGGTCGCCGGGTCGACAGATGCGTCCTGAGCGACATCGCGCTGGAAGACCTCGATCGCTTCCTCCGTCGAATACAACGGCTTTCCCGCGAGTTCGTCGGGGCGCTCCAGCGGGGTGTAAGCCACGTTCAACCAGTAGCCCCGCAGGTCCGGATCGCCCCACGGCGTGCGTGGAGATTCTGGACGAGGCCGGGTCGGGTCCCACACGTTCTGGATGCCCCTCGCAATCGCGTCTTCGGCGCTACCTTCGAAGTAGGCATACGTCTCTTCCGAGCTGTGTGGGGACGCGGCTCGAGCCGCTTCGACGGTCTCCTCTGACTGCTGGTTGACGAGGGCGGATGGCGGCGCCTGGCCCGCGACCGGCACGGGTGTCCATAGCGTCACGGCCATCGCGAACGTCGCGGCATATGATGACACAGAGACTCGGCTACTCATCTCACTCCCCTCCTACTCGTCGGTCTCCTGATCGCCGTAAAGTCCGAGCGGCTCGTACATGAGCGGCTCCACGAACGGGATGCAATTGAACTCAATGAGCTGTGCGTTCTCTTCGACCTGTCGGTAGAGCATGAAGTTCATGTTCCAGGGTCGCGTAAACACGTTCGGATCGTCGATCGTCGCTTCATACCTGAGGTGGTAAGGGCTGACGGGCGTCCAGCGCTCGACCACGTGCAGCGCGTCGCTACTGAAGTTCCCGGCCCGGTCAAACCAGGCGTGGCCATTAAACCCCGCGACCTCGACTACCAGTGTGTCATCCTCCCAATGACCATTCGACGTCCCCATCCACGACTCATCGAGTATCGGCTGGTCGGAGTCCATGTATACCGTCCGGAAGGCACCCTTGTACTCATAGACGATAAGGATCTGTTCGGCTGTTTGAAAAATCTGGAATGGGAAAGGCATGTAATGCGCGCGCGGCACGCCGGCCCTATAACACTGCAGTTCCGGGTCGCCCGTATCGAATCGACTGGGATCGTTGGCGACCTTCACGACCATCCGGTTGTCGTAGTTCTCTCTCTGCTTGGCCGCCGCCCACGGTTGATACGGCAACTCATTACCCTCCACGATGCTGAGCCCCGCGCGACCGGAGCCCCAGGCGCCCAGGAACTCCGCATAGGGTCCCGGCTGAACCGGATGCGCGAGGATGTCCCAGTTTGCCGTCGTGAATGACTGCCAGATCCCACTCAGGTCGGGTCGGCCATCCGCCGTACGCGGCGCTGAGTAGGGAGACAACGACTCATCGGACTGAGTCTGGCCAGCCGCAGGGTTCGCGATAAGGCCGAATGCGACGACGGTGGTCGTCGCCAAAGCGATTGCCCCTCTCGGGCGAGTGTGTGTCAAGAGCCTCTCCTTCCCCAGAAGTAGGCTCGCGCTTCGAACTCGACTCTGCGCCAGCGCAGTAACTACGGGGGTCTCCGGCAGTCGAATCACTCTGTCATATTGACTCAATCAGTGTCAATAAGCGCTTCACGCACGATCCTCGCGGCCAGGCTGACTGCCCGCCGGATTTGCTAAGATCCCCGGCGACGGCGCGTGATAATCGTATCAAGGGGAAGATCATGACCAAATCGCTGATCCTGGGGGTGATGCTGGCATTAGCTGCCTGTAGCGAAAGTGACTTTGATGATGAGTTCAGCTTCGAGCGTATCAATCCGGAGTCTCTAAACGAGCATCCGTTCTACTCGCAGGTAACAACCGTGTCGGGAGACGCCAAATTCGTCTATGTAGCCGGCCAGACAGACCGTGCAGTCGACTATCGTATTGGCAGCAACGAATGTCGTCACGCCGACTGGCGGGGGCAGGTCATCGGGGTCACCGAAAATGTCGGACTCGCCCTAAGCGCAGCAGGCGCGGGCTGGGACGATGTCGTGTTTATTCGTCGCTTCGTGCTCGATATGGCCGCATACCGCAGTGCACTGACCGCCACCGACGATCCTTTACCCGTCGTCTGGCAGGACCGGGCACCCCCACCCAGCACATTGATCGAAGTCGGCGCGCTCTCTGAACCGTGTCAGCTTCTGGAGGTGGACGTATTCGCCGTCGTGCCGGCGGAAGAATAAGACGATTGACGGCGGCTATCGCCAACGTTCCATCGCCTGCCTGTGCAGCGACTCGGGGGGAAGTTCGGCCAGCTCCATACGAATGCCGTTTAGATCAACGACGTTCGACAGGATGGCATTCGTGCTGCTGGCACGTATTTCAGAAACGTCTGCGCCCCGCTGCTTGAACATCTCGGTCACCGCGGCCATGTCGTCGACGTGCACGCCGAAGTGACTGATCCCGGGTGGCCGTTGAGCATTGGCCGGCTGCAGCTCGACGAACGTGTTGCGGCTGACCTGGACGTAGACCAGCGCTATCTGTCCCGCGTCGTTGACGACCCGGAACGCCTCCGGAAATCCCAGGGTCTCAGTGTAGTAGTCA
>JAZFYK010000293.1:0-5631 GCA_036443505.1 Gammaproteobacteria bacterium
CTGCAGGCGCCGGTCCTGCAGGTGCAGTCCGTCACGGAGCCTGCGACGACCGTAGGGTATGGCGCAACGCACCGGATGGATCCCCCGGCTCGGCTGGCGACGGTCGGCGTCGGTTACGCGGACGGTATACCGCGTGCTCTCGGCAATTGTGGAGAGGCGTATCTGGGCGGCGTCCGCGTTCCGATCGTGGGACAGATCTCTATGGATTTGTTGACGTTGGACGTCTCGGCCGTGGCCGACCAGCACGTGTACCCTGGTGCGAGTGTGGAGCTAATCGGCAAAAACATCCTGCTGGACGAAGCGGCGAGGACGGCTGGGACGATAGGCTACGAACTACTGACGAGCTTCGGCGCCAGGTGGGAGCGTCGCTACGTCCGCGACTAATCAGGACTTAATAGACCTCCACCATGCAACGCGCGGCGATTTTGACGGCTCGGCGAATCTGCTTTAGGTCCCAGTCATCGGGGTCCGTATCGGCAAGCGGGCTCTTGATCGTGAAATAGCCATCCGCGAGGCCATGCCGTGCCAATGTCTGAAAGACGCCGCTCTGCATGCCGGCGAGTCCGCAGATATAGACGAGCGTTCGGGAGTTGCCCAGCAGCGACGAAAATTCATCGAAGCGTCGATCCAGCAGGTGGTGGACATAGAGGCCCGGGCTTCCATCCGCCTGAGTCTCTCTACTGATGGCGGTGTGGTAGTGAAAATTGTCATGTTCGGCAGCGAGGCGCGTGAACAGATCGTCGTAGATCAGATCGGTGGTGTACGGAGTTCCCATAAGCAGGTGGATCTGACTCGACGACGGTTCGGCCGACCGGACGAGTAGCTCCATGATCATGCCGCGAAACGGCGCGATGCCCGTCCCGGTCGCGACGAACAGATAATCGTGCTCTTCTGTATGGACTGGGAACAGGAACCGCTTGCCGTTAGGGCCGGTAACCTTCACTTCATCGCCGGGGCGAAGATCGCAGAGAAAGTTGCTACAGACGCCCAGGAACAGCCTGTGATCCTCGGGGTTGTCGCCCTCATCCTGCGGTACCTGCTCGTCGATAACACGTTTCGTCGTCGTGGAGATGACTTTCCCGGCACCGTCTTCTCCGGCGCTGGGGCAAGCAAGCGAATACAGCCGGACCTTATGCGGGTTGCCTTTCTCATCCTCGCCGGGCGCGAGGACGCCGAACGCCTGGCCGGCGAGGCAGTTGTTCTCCAGCGGCGTGCCCGAGATGTCGATCTCCGTATGCCTGACGAAGCTCGCCGACTTGCCTCTTAAGCATGAGTCGTTCGAGACGATGACGCCCGTCACGGGTTCGGACACTGGGACCATTTTCAGCTTAGCGTCCGGCAGGACGGGCGCAGTGGAGGTTTCTGTCATAGATCGTGCCTGTATGTTGGTCGTCGACATGGTCGGGTCCTTCGCTAAGAGTTTTTCAGACCCATAAGCGGTGGCTCTCCTTCGAGCTCGCTACCGCTGAGTTCCGGTCGCTCGCCGGCCGTCCACGCGGGGACGGCGAAGCGTACCCTGCGGCGAACAGGCGGGCCCGCTTCACCAAAATTCTGGAGGGGCTCGAGAATCGTGACGAATTCTACCTCTAGTTGCTCGGGCGAGAAACGTGCAACGAAGTAGCCGAGCCCGTCCGTGTCTGCGTAGCTCAGGTGAGGATTGACCGCGGGATCGGCGGCCCCGAGCGCGAGAGAGGGATTCCCTGTTTCGCTGAGCCGGGCCGCGGCATCCGCGCCGAACAGCAGCCACGCGTTGAGCGTGGGCGTGAGGGCCTGGTCGTAGCCGAATTTCGTGCCGTCGAAATGCACGCGTGAGTCGAGCTCCGGCACGTCGCGCGTCGCATTGCGCTGATTCTTCATTCTCGGGCCGCTCGAGACGCCGGAACCGACGAACTCCGGGAGTACGCCGACCGGGTCCGCGCCGTCGAAATCGTCATAGACCAGGCCGGCGAAGTGTGCGTGGCGATCTCCGGTTACGGACACGACATTGGTTATCGACTGTTCCCTGACAAAGCTCATGAGCTCCCGCCGTTCGACCGGATAGCCGTCCCAGGCGTCGTGCCACCACACATCGTTGATGTTGCCGTAGTCGCGGAAGCGCATGTCGAATCCGAAGCGCATTAGCGGGACGTTGTTGCAGAGAAGTTTCCACCGAGCAGTGCTTCGTTGCAGGGAATCCTTGAGCCAGGCTTTCTGCTCGGCGCCGAGCATCGAACCGCGCGGCGAGTCCTTTCGGTTGTTTGCGATCGCGACACCATCGAGCTCGACGGTGTCGGGAGGATCGCCGTCGTTCGCCGTTCGTCCGGCGTTCTGGGTTTCAATAAGACTAGCGGGCAGAGGCGAGCGTGTGATGAAGCCCGCCCCCTCGATCGAATCGTCCACACCGCGAGGGCCACGGTAGCTACGCCCGTCGACGATCAGCAGGTCGACGAGATCGCCCCATCGTAGACTGCGGTAGATCGACATCGAGGCAATGGCCGCGAGATTATTCGGTTCGCGGCTCAGATAATCCGCGTCGAAGTCATCCAACGCCACGTCATCGACCTGCGTGAAAGAGAAATCCCGTGCGGGATTGTTGCCGCTGGAACCTGCAGTAGCGCGTGTCAGTGCCGCGGGTATGTACTCGAACCAGGCCTGGTTGCTGTCCACCTTGCGGTTCTGCGACGGGCCGGACGCGTGGAAACTCTGCCAGCCGTCGTTGTGGAACTCGTGATCGTCCCACGTACACACCCAGGGGAACGCAGCCCGGGCGTCCAGCAGGTCCGGATCGGAGAGGTAAACTCGATAGTGCTCGCGGTAATCCTCCAGGGATTCCGCTACGAGCGGGACACCCGGCTGAGCGGCGCCTTTCGACGGCAGGCCCCGGAAGCGTCGGGGCGACCCGTCTGCGTTCGTCAGAATCACGACGCGATCGTTGAGGTCGGTCACATCCCGCCGATTACTGACTTCGTAGATAAAATCTCCGAGGTGGAGAATGAGGTCGATCTTGCGATCTGCCGGCGCCTGCGCATCGTCCAGGAGCAGGCGTCGATAGGCACTGAAATGACCTTCCTCATAATGTTGGCACGAGAACACGGCCGCCGTGAGCGTTGCGTCGGTACCGGGGGCAGGGGCCGTGTGCGTCCGTCCGGTGCGGCTGACCGCGCCGTCCGGCGCAATAAATCGATAATAGAAATACTGGTTCGAGTCGAGACCGTCCACCGAGCAACGGACCGTGTAGTCGTAATCCCTCGCGGCGACTACTTCCTGCTCCAGCAGGATTTCGGCGAAACTTTCGTCGCGGGCTACCTGAACCGCCAGGTCGACGCTCGTTTCCGCCGCGTCTTCCGGCACAACCCGGGTCCACAGGATAACGGCATCCGCCTGCGGATCTGCCGACGCGACACCCTGGGGGAAGGCGTAAGCCGTGGCGCCGGACCCGGGTCTTAAGCACCCCACCAGCGGTGCGATCGACGCGGTTGCCACGAAGCACCCGGCGGTCTGGGAGAAGCGCTTGAGAAAGTCTCGTCGTGATTGTTTCATTTTGTGATCCCCGCCCGAGAATGTCTCTCTGGCCGGCCGATACTGGCAACTATTAGAAGATAATAGGCCGAATATCGCAATGTTGGCGAACGGTCAATGCAGAGGGGGGACTTTGACTTCGCTAAGACGTATGCTCCGCACCGAGCACGAAACGGATTCCGCATGAAAAGATCTGAAGATAAGAAACAACCGCTGCCGGGAAGAGCTCGGCAGTCGAGTTACACTCGGGAGGATCTTATCGAGGCAGGTGAACTCGAAACTTTCGGTCCGGGTAACGCCAGGCTGCCGTTGCCCAATATGCTCATGTTCGACCGCATCACGCACATCGACGACACGGGCGGTCATTACAAGAAAGGGGAGGTCCGCGCGGAGTTGGATATCGATCCGAGCCTGTGGTTTTTCGACTGTCACTTCAGAGAAGACCCCGTCATGCCCGGCTGCCTGGGCCTGGACGCGATGTGGCAACTGATTGGCTACTACCTCGCGTGGATCGGCGGCGTCGGGCGAGGACGCGCGCTCGGAGTCGGGGCAGTGAAGTTCGAAGGCCAGGTGCTACCGGAAAACAGGCTCGTCACCTATCATCTGGACATGAAGCGCGTGATCAGGCGCAAACTGGTCATGGGACTGGGCGATGCCAAGATGGCAGTGGACGGCCGGACCATTTACCAGGCCACCAACCTGCGAGTCGGGCTCTTTACATCCACCGAGGGCTTCTAGAACTCCCGAACGACCGTGCGTTTTGGGTTTGTGCGTTACCGGCCGCCTACTCCAGCCCGGAAAAGTCACGGTGAACGACCGTGCGTTTTAGAGGCTCATGTGATGTTTGTCGTCTACCGGCCGCATATAGGCGTTACTGAGTAGGGCGACCCCCAGCAGCACCGCCATCAGGTACATGGTCGTGTTGTAGACACTGCTGGTGGGGTCCACCGTTCCGGCCGGCGCGAGTTCCATGAGCTTCGCGATGGTCACCGTGCGTTGCTCGACCAGAACGTCCAGTTGGTCCAGGCCGGCACCGAAAGCGGTCCGGAAAGCCTGGGGGTCGACTATCGTGGCGAGGTCCTGAATCGCATTCGCGATGGCGCTTTCTCGCAGAGAGGTGATCGCGAGTGGGCCCAATACGCCCGCCGTGCTCCATGCGGTCAACAGCCGGCCGTGGATCCCCCCGACGTATCTCGTGCCGAAGATATCGGCGAGGTAAGCGGGGATCGTGGCGAAGCCACCGCCGTACATTGTGAAAATAATCATCGTGGCTGCATAGAAGTAGACCAGCCACAATGCGATCGGCGAGACGCTGACCTGCGCGGCGGAGTAGGGTATCGATAGATACAACACAATGCCGAGTGCGAAAAAGATCCAGTAGGTCGTCTTTCGCCCGAGGAAGTCTGAAATACTTGCCCAGAAGAATCGCCCGACCATATTAAAGACGCTGATCATGACCACATAGGTGGCTGCGAAGGCTCCGTCGACGATCGCCGGCAGGGTCGTGCCGAATATCTCCGTCATCATCGTGCGGGCGACACTCAAGACTCCGATGCCGGCGGTGACGTTGAAGCAGAGCACGATCCATAACTGATAGAACTGTCGCGTCTTCAACGCCTCGTCGATGTGCACGTCGTGGTCGCTGATCATTCTCTTCGCTCGATGGGCCTCGTCCGGAGGCGTCCAACCCTCCGGCTTCCACCCGGGCGCAGGGATGCGATAGGAGAAGGCGGCGATCATCATCACGAGAAAATAGATCAGGCCGATGACGAAGAAAGTTTGCGCTACGCCGACGGTGCCCGTGCCGGCGACATAAACGCCTTCCGGCCCCGGCACGATCATGCTGGCCACATCGCCAGCGCCTACTACCACGACCTCCCGGAGTTCGCCCGTTACTTCGGCGAAGCGGCGGCCGGCCCGAGTAATCAGCTCTACCTGATCGAGGCCGCCGAGATAATCCGCCGGGCGGTAGAACAGCCTGATCAGCGACTCTTTCAGCGGCGCGCCGATCATCGCGCCGCCACCGAAGCCCATGATGGCCATGCCGGTCGCCATGCCGCGCCGATCCGGGAACCAGCGGATCAGCGTACTCACGGGCGACACGTAGCCGAGGCCCAGACCACAGCCACCGAT
>JAZFYK010000294.1:0-2662 GCA_036443505.1 Gammaproteobacteria bacterium
TCTGCGAGCCACCCATGATGTTTGCACTGCAGGCGGCGGGACTCGACGTGCGCGACGGCCAACAGGTCATGCTCGATGCGCGCCAGATCAAGAGCATGGACGAACTCGTGCTGCTGAACACCTCCGCCTCGATGGTGGACGGCACCTATCAGGTCATCGCCGAGGCGCTCAAGCCGGGCGCACGCGAGAATGAGTTGGTCGCCCTCGCGAATAAGCAACTCTACGACGCCGGTTCGGACGACGTCGAGGCGATCAATGCCGTTGCCGGGGAACGTTGTAGCCCGCATCCGCATAACTTTACGGACCGGATGTACCGTCCCGGCGACCAGGCGTTCTTCGACGTGATCCAGTCTTATATGGGCTATCGCACGTGTTACTACCGCACGCTGAACGTGGGCTCGTCGACACCGGCTCAAGAGGACGCCTATCGGCACGCGCGCGAATGGATCGACGTCGCCATCGACATCGTGAAGCCTGGCGTGACGACCGACCAGATCGCCAAACTCTGGCCCAAGGCGCCGGAATTCGGCTTCGCGAACGAAATGGAGGCGTTCGGCCTGCAGTTCGGCCACGGCTTAGGTCTAGCGTTGCACGAACGCCCGATCATCAGCCGCCTGAACTCGCTGGAGTATCCGGTCGAGCTTCACGAAGGCATGGTCTTCGCGCTGGAGACCTACTGTCCGGCGGCGGACGGCAACGGTGCCGCTCGGATCGAAGAGGAAGTGGTCGTCACGCCCGACGGCTGTAGAGTGATCACGCTCTTCCCGGCGCAAGAACTGTTTATCGCAAATCAATACTAGCGAGAGTCGTGATGCAGGAAGACGAGGCGCACATAACGACGGTGACAGGAACGACGATCCGCGCGCTGAAGCCGCTCGATCTGGAAACTCGCCTGGCGCTGTATCACACCATGCTCCGGGCACGCTACATGGAGCAGCGTGCCTACGATCTATTCATGCAGAACCTCGTCAAGGGGACGAGCCATCTCTCACTCGGCCAGGAAGCCGTGGCCGCCGGCGTCGGGCAGGCCTTGCGCCCCGACGACTACACGTTCTGCACCTATCGCGGACACAACCACACACTCGTGCGAGGCGCATCCATGTCCGGCATCCTCGGCGAGCTCATGGGCAGGAGCTGCGGCCTCATGCGCGGCAAGGGCGGCTCCATGCATCTGACCAGCGTCGAACACGGCGCGATGGGGTCGTACGCCATCGTCGGCGCCCACCTCCCGATCGCGGCCGGCGCCGCGTGGTCGGCCCAGTATCGCGGCACCGACCAGGTCGCCGTGTGTTTCTTCGGTGACGGCACGACCAACATCGGCGCGTTCCATGAGGCGCTGAATTTTTCCGCGATCTGGAAGCTACCCGTCGTGTTTGTCTGCGAGAACAACCTGTATATGGAGTACACCGCTATCTCAGAGGTGACGGCCGTCGAGCACCCCGCGGCCGATCGTGCCGGCGCGTATGGGCTCGAACCCGTGCTCATCGATGGCAACGACGTCGAACTCGTGTATCAGACGGCCAAGCGGGCGGTCGACCAGGCCCGCCGCGGCGGTGGGCCGAGCTTGATCGAAGCCAAGACCTATCGGCATGGCGGCCACTCCCGCGCCGATCCCGGCAAGTATCGACCCGACGACGAAGTCGAGGCCTGGCTTGCGCGCGACCCGCTGACGCTTTATCGCGAGCAGCTACTCACGTCGGACGTCGAGGAGGCGAAGCTCGTGGAACTCGAGGAGGCCGCGCAGGCTGAGGTGGACGAAGCGACGGAGATCGCGCGAAATTCACCGCCGCCTGACGTGGACATCGCCGGGATCGATCTCTGGGCGGACGGGGGCGCCGAATGGCGAACGTGAGCACGCATCCGGTCGCTGCCGCCACGTGTAACAGGCGGGTGTCGCTGCCTCGGCGCCACGTGGCCTACCAATAATGCAGACGGAACTCTTCATCGGGGGGCGTTGGCGACCGGCGTCGGATGGCGCAACGTTTCCGATCATCGACCCGTCGACCGAGCAGACGATGGCGGAAGTCTCGAGCGCCACGGTCGAGGATGTTCTCGACGCCGTCGAGGTCGCTCATGCCGCGGGGATAGAGTGGGCGAGCCGGGCACCGCGCGAGCGCGCAGAGATCTTAAGAAAATCCTGGGAGCTGCTCACCAGCCGCAAGGATGAAATCGTCGAATACATCGTCCGTGAGAACGGCAAGGCGATTCCCGATGCCGTCGGCGAGACGAGCTATGCGATCGAGTTCTTCCGCTGGTATTCGGAAGAAGCCGTCCGCAACTACGGCGAAATCCTGACGTCGCCGTCGGGCGGCAACAAGATCGTCGTCATGCACCAGCCCATCGGGGTCAGCGTCCTCGTGACGCCCTGGAACTACCCGGCCGCAATGGCGACTCGAAAGATCGCGCCCGCCATCGCTGCGGGTTGCCCCGTCATCCTGAAGCCGGCCTCGGATACCCCGCTGACCGCACTGCTCGTCGCCGAGATCCTGACCGAAGCCGGAATCCCGCCGGGCGTCATGAATGTCGTGCCGTCGCGCCGTTCGGGTGAGGTCGTCGCCGCGATGTTGCACCACCCGCTCACGCGTAAGCTGTCTTTTACCGGTTCGACCGAGGTAGGCCGGTCGCTGTTGAGAGAGGCGGCCGACTGTGTCGTGAACTGTTC
>JAZFYK010000295.1:0-2498 GCA_036443505.1 Gammaproteobacteria bacterium
TCGCTGCGACCCGTCGTGCCGAGCTCCTGCAGGCCAGCGATCTCCTGACCGAAGCGGACACAACGCGTGCAATGGATGCAACGCGTCATGTCGGTCGACACCAGTGGCCCCAGATTTTTGTCCTTCACCACACGCTTCTGGTCCGCGTAGCGAGAGACATCTCGGCCGAAGCCCATGGCAAGATCCTGCAGTTCGCATTCACCGCCCTGGTCGCAGATCGGGCAATCCAGCGGATGGTTGATGAGCAAGAACTCCATCGTCGCTTTCTGCGCCGAGATCGCAGCCGGGGACCGGGTAAAGACTTTCATCCCGTCCGTCACCGGCGTCGCGCACGCCGGTAGCGGCTTGGGCGCGTTCTCCACTTCGACGAGACACATACGGCAGTTGGCCGCAATGGATAGCTTCTCGTGATAGCAGAACCGCGGCACATAGGCCTCGTGCCGGTCCGTCACTTCGATGAGCATTTGCCCTCTGCGCGCGGCAACCTGCTCGCCGTTTATTTCGATGTTGACTGTGTCGTCGCTCATGGGGTTTGCGTGCAGGCGTTACGCCGCGGTCCGTTCGGGCTCCTCGACGATGCTGCGGCCACCGTTCTCTACCATGTATTCGAACTCGTGCCGGAAGTGCTTGACGAAGCTTTGGACGGGCCACGCGGCCGCGTCGCCGAACGCACAGATGGTATGGCCTTCGATCTTGTTCGCGACATCCACCAACAGGTCTATGTCCGCCTTGACGCCCTCTCCCTGTTGGATACGAGTCAGCATGCGATAGAGCCAGCCGGTTCCTTCGCGACACGGCGTACACTGACCGCAGGATTCTGCGTAATAAAACCTCGAGATCCGGCGCAGCATGCTGACCATACACGTGGTCTCGTCCATCACGACCATCGCACCGGTGCCAAAGCCTGAGCCGATATCGCGCAGCGTGTCGAAGTCCAACGTCAGATCCATGATCACATCCGCGGGAACCACCGGCACCGACGAACCGCCGGGTATGACGGCTTTCAACGCCCGGCCATTGCGCATTCCGCCCGCGATCTCCAGGAGCTCTTTGAACGGGATGCCCAAAGGCAGCTCGTAGTTTCCCGGTTTCTCGACGTGGCCCGACACTGAAAAGATGGCGGGGCCTCCGGAGCCCGGGCAGCCCAGATCTGCGAACCACTTCGCACCGTTGCGCAGGATCGCGGGCACCGATGCCAGCGTCTGCGTGTTGTTGATCGTGGTCGGCGCGCCGTAAAGCCCATAACTGGCGGGGAACGGCGGCTTGAATCGCGGCTTACCCTGCTTGCCTTCCAGAGACTCCAGCAACGCCGTTTCTTCGCCGCATATGTACGCGCCGGCGCCGACGAACGTGTGTATATCGATGTCGATACCGGAACCCTTGACGTTCTTGCCAAGCCAGCCGGCTTCGTAGGCTTCCTTCAGGGCTGCCTCGAACCTCGGCACGGGCTCGCCCAGGAACTCCCCCCGAATATAGTTGTAGCCGATGGTCGCGCCCATCGCGAAGCTGGCGATCGCCATGCCTTCGATCACTGCATGAGGATTCAGGTTGAGCAAGTCACGATCGTGACAGGTCCCCGGCTCACTCTCGTCGGAGTTGCAGACCAGGTATTTCTGAACGCTCGAGTCCTTCGGCATGAAGCTCCACTTGAGACCCGTCGGGAAACCGGCACCGCCGCGACCACGGAGACCGGAGTTCTTCACTTCCTCGATGACCGCCGCTTGATCGAATTTGCCATTCAGGATCTTTTGCCAGGCCTCATATCCTCCGACCGTCAGGTAATTCTCGAGGGACCACGGCTCCTCTTCGATACCGCACGTGCTGAAACATACGAGCGTGGGTGCCGGCATATCCAGCCCTACTCCAGTCTCTCGAGCACGGCATCCACCTTCGCGGGCGTGAGGTTCTCGTAATAGTCGTGGTCGACCATCATCATTGGCGCTCCACAGCAGGCCGCCAGACATTCTTCCTCGCATTTCAGATAGAACTTGCCATCCTCAGTGCTCTCACCCGTCTTGATTCCGAGCTTCTGTTCCAGATGCCCGACGATTTCGCCCGAGCCACGCAGCATGCAGGAAATATTCGTACAAACGGAGATGCTGTGCCGGCCGACCGGCTCGGTCTCCAACATCGAATAGAACGTCGCCACCTCATAGACCTGGATATGCGGCAAGTCCAGATAGTCGGCGACGGCATCCATGAGTTCAGGCGTGAGATAGCCCTGGTTCTCGTGCTGGACCGCCTGCAAGGCACCGATGACCGCAGAGCGCTGCCGACCCTCTGGGAACTTCTTTACCCAGCGATCGATCTCTTCGCGCACGTGCTCGGACAACTGCAGTGGGTCATTCACCGGTCTATCTCTCCGAACACGATGTCTTGCGTACCGATGACGGCGACGACATCGGCCAGCATATGCCCCTCGACCATCTCGTTCATCGCCGCGAGGTGGGCGAAGCCGGCTGCCCTGACTTTGACACGATAAGGTTTGTTCGCGCCGT
>JAZFYK010000296.1:0-3803 GCA_036443505.1 Gammaproteobacteria bacterium
GAGGGCGAGCTGACGGAGGTCTTCTGGCAGAACCCACACGCCCGGGCGAGGCTGACTGTCATGGACGACAACGGCGACGAGACGATCTGGGAACTGGAATTGGGCCCGGGCCCGCGCGGATTCGAGGCCAGGGGTATCGCCCGCGAGGACCTTATCGGGCACGTGAAAGCGGCTGGGCATATCTCTAGGCGCAACCCCGATTCCCGGGGCGTACTTCAGTTGCTGCTGCCCGATGGGCAGGAACTCGTGAATGGCATCGGCAACCGTGAGCTTCTCTGGTCGGACGTACGAACCGCGAATGCGGCTCCTCGAACAGTCGATCCAGCCAGGGTTGAAGCAACAGAACGAGCCGCAACGAGCATCTTTCGTGTCTGGGGTCAGAATGCAGATGGGCGCGGCGCACATCCACCGGTCTCTGCTTACGACTATCTACTGACTGCGCGCGGCCGTGAGTTAGCCGCCAGCTACGATGCCGTGACCCAGAATCCTGAACTAGATTGCAAGCAGGGGATGCCGACGACGATGTTCGACCCAACGCCTATGCAAATTATCGATGCAGGCGATCGTATCCTCATTCATGGTTATGAGTACGACATTGAACGAGTCATCCACATGGATGCGGGCGGGAGCGGAGCCGAGCCGCAAGGCTCGCCCCTGGGCTACTCCGTCGGGCGCTGGGACGGCGATACGCTCCGCGTGACTACAACGCACATCGATTGGCCTTACCTGGATCCACAGGGCAACCCACAGTCGAACCAGATGCGTTACGCCGAGACATTCGCATTGTCCGAGGAAGGGACGCTATTGGAATACTCGATAACCTTCACGGATCCGACCATATATCGCGAGCCGTTCACGCTGGACCGCCTCCGTAGGTGGACACCCGAACGTGAGTTGGAGCCATTCAATTGCGTCGCCGAATGGGAAGCCTCGACCGGTTGAGATAGCGTCACCGCGAATGTGACGGGCCAAAGCGTCCGCCCTGACGAGACCCCAAGTATTTATCGATAATCCGATCCTGTGACGGGAGTCACTGTGCGTCCGGCCGGTTCGCCCGATGATTGTGGGCATCTGCCGACGACAAGGAACATCCCGAATGACGGTTCGGGTCGTGCTGCTACTGTTACTGGTGGGGCTCTTGGGCTCTCGCTGGGACGGTCAGCCTATCGTGGCCAAGACCCTCGAGAGCACGGTTCATTTCACGGGCGACACCTCGTTGGTCGTCGAGGTCGTCAGGGGGGTCCTCCCCGAGGACCTGCTCGGAAGGACCATGATCTATGGCTCTCCCGGGGCGAAGAATTATTGGACGGCCCGCATTCTAGGTGCCGAGTGGTCTGGCCAGCACATCAAGCTCATGGTAATTCCGACCGACGGCCGAGCACCGAAAGTAGGCGAAGGCGCGGTTATTTTCTAAAATAATAACTCGATAATATAGGGTACTAGCGCCGATAGTTTAAGTTCTTCCTTAACATCTTTGGTCGACGACAGTAGCGGCGCCGCGCTCAGAATGTCAGACTGTCGATGGTCACGATCGACCATACCGACAGCTTCCAATATGAATTCCAGCGTCACCTTGGGGAAAATACGGAGAACACCATGAAGAACAAGACTCTCTCGTCGTGTCTCGTCTTGCTTGCGACTGTGGGAATGATGATGCAGGCGTGTGCACAACAGGAACAAGCGCCGACCCGCGCGATAACCAATATTACCGGGGACCTCTATCGGGCACAGAACAATGCTCACTTCACGGTATTTCTGGTCACGTCCGAAGGGATCATCCTCGCCGATCCCATCGGTACTGATTTCGCCACCTGGCTGAAAGCCGAGCTGGCCGACCGGTTCGACGTGCCGGTCAGGTATGTGCTCTACAGTCATTATCACGACGATCACGCCTCGGGTGGGGATCTCTTCGCGGACACCGCGGAATTTATCGGCCACGAGAACATGCCCGTGAACCTGGACCGCGAAGCGGGCAACGAAGTTTTTGCGGAAGTTCGTGCGCCCGATGTCACCTACTCGGATCGCCTGACCGTCACATTAGGCGGCAAGACTGTGGAGATGATTCACGCGATGCCCAGTCATAGCGACGACTCGACGATCCTGCGATTCCCGGCGGAACGGGTAATCTTTGCCGTGGACTTCGTCAACGTTCGCCGGGTCCCGTTCCAGAATATGGGAGGCGGTCCTGTCGCGCCGTGGATCGTTGCGAACAATCACCTGCAGACGATCGACTATGACATCGTCGCACCGGGTCACGGTGACGTTGGCACGAAAGCCGATGTCGACGACTCAACACGTTACCTTGTGGATCTCCTGGCCGCTGTGACCGAGGGCATCGCCGCCGGCCAGAGTCTCGAAGAGCTGCAGCAGAGCGTCATGATGGAGGACTACGAGGACTATGCGCAGTACGAGGCCTGGAGAGCGCAGAACGTCCAGGGCGCGTATCAGGGTCTAACGGATAACTAACGCTCGATGAACAGCGGTCGCGGCGAATGCCGCGACCGCTGTTGATGTCATGAGCGAGGATCAGGCGACAATTTGGTTTCCCGCCAAACGCTACGGCTGGGGCTGGAGCTTCCCAGTGACCTGGCAGGGTTGGCTCGTGGTTCTCGCGTATCTCTGCACTGCGACGAATGCCACAGCTCACCACGGCAGTGCGCCGTTCGACACGGATACACGCGTCACGCTCGAGGGGATTATCACGGAGTTCGACTATCGAAACCCGCACAGCTTCGTGCATCTTCGAACGACCGATTCAGCGGGCAATCGCGTCGATGTTGCTATCGAATCGGTGGGATCTTCTCTACGGCCGTACGGCGTTACACGTGATTCTTTGGTTCCCGGCGAGCAAGTGATTGCGGTCGTCAATCCGAGTCGGCGGGCACCGAATGAATGGGCGCTGGGTGTCGAAATCATCAAAGAGGATGGGACGGTGGTGCCGCTGTCCGTGCGGTTTGCTCGGGAACTGGAGCAGCGAGGCAGCACCGGTAGCGCGACTAGTATTGCAGGTGTCTGGGCGCCTCGCGGCGAAGGGTTTTTCAATATTGTGTTCGGTGCAGGATCGTGGGCCCTGACAGAAAAGGGCCGCCAGTCGCTGCAAAAGTACGATGTCACGCAATCTTCGCAGGCTGAATGTATCGCGGTACCGCCACCGACGCTCATGGCCTACGGGTCTCTCAATGAAGTAGAAATCCTGGATGATCGAGTGCTCATACACAGCGACTGGATGGATGCGGAGCGTGTGATCTACACAAACGGCCGTAGCCCAACCGAAGCGGAGATACCGACGATAAATGGTTACTCGCTCGGACACTGGGAGGACGGCACACTAGTCGTAGATACAACCCATTTCAGTGACAACAATTCCGGCTACGCGTTCGGTATTGCGTCGGGCCCTCAAAAGCACTTAATCGAACGATTCGCACTCACCGATGACGGTACCGGCTTGAGCTACAGCTTCATTCTCGAGGATCCCGAGTATCTCGCTGAAACTGTGTCCGGAGAGACTCGCTGGGACTATCGACCGGATCTCGAACCCGATGACGTCGCTTGCGACCTCGAGTCCGCCGGTCGTTATCTGACCGAGTAAGCCGCGGGACGCCAGAGATCGCTTCGCTTACAGCCGACGCGTGAACGTTTATTTGATGTCTTGCCGGAGGCCTGAGCCTCTCCGGCAATCTCAATTCTAGAATTTACTTTAACTTTCTCTTCTATCTTGCCAGCGTCTGCTTCTGGCCGAAAGCGGACATTCGGACTGAGTCTAAATCTGTGTTTCTTAACGTCCGCTATTGAGAAAAAAGCGG